>DASTUU010000314.1:0-14055 GCA_035759485.1 Nitrososphaeraceae archaeon | reverse complement strand
TAGCGTTGATTATCTTGTTATCTTTTAGGATACTTTCCTCTTCTAAATCACTGTCTTCTATATTTACTGGCTTTTCAGTAGTGTCTATTATTGTATTAGAATAGATCTTGTTTCCGGATCCAACCTCTTCAATGCCTAGACCTGTTTTAGAATTAGTGATGGTATTATTGTATATATTGTTGTCAGAAGAATCATGCGATAAATGTATTCCATTTTTACAATTTGATACTCTGTTGTTATAAATCTCGTTGTCATGAGATAGTGAAACAAATATGCACCGCTTTTCATTATGGACGTAGTTATTTCTTGCAATTGAATCATACATATTTCTACTAAACATTATTCCTGCGTCAGTATTATTGTATACTTCATTGTCTTCAATTATTATATTATAACAATCTAGAGAACAGATTATACCCATATGTAACGTATCATAAACTGTATTGTTTCGAATTATCATATCATGAGTTCCAGTATGGGCATCAAAACCATATACATAGTTATTATAGACATGATTGTCTTCAAGTATCAAACTGCCCACACCATTTGAATAGAAACCAAACATATTATGGTGTATACGGTTCCCTTTTACCATACTATTATCCCCACCATAATACACAATGCCTGACCTTCGTTTATTGTTATCCTCTTTTACCTGAACACCGTACCCAAGATATGCAATCTCGGAATTGGTAATATCTATAGTATCTGTTGCCCCAGGTTCAGCTCTGATAAATGGTCTAGGTATTGTTCCATCTTCACTTGTTATTGCATAACTATTTGTTTCTAGATTCCACGAAGTTATCTTTACAGAATCAATCTTCAGTCCGCCCAATACGTGTATTCCATATGCAGTTTCCCCATCTGAAACTATCTTTAGCCATGAAGTATCTGTGGAGTTAATGTAAAGTATGGCATCCTCAGCTACAACAATACCTGCATTCAATAGCCATACGGCATCATCATTGTTAGAAGTTTCTCTGTGTAATATATCTGGATCTTTTAGTTGATTATCGATGTCTGTTAGATTAGCTGATTTACAATTTACTGTTATTATTCTCTCTTCCGAATCATACATTATACAACCACTAGATGACGATTCTTCGATTTGATTGGAGAAAGAAGAAGAAGAATAAATTGGCAAGGCTGTTGATGAGAGTAGTGAAAAGAATATAGTACAAATTACAAGAACGGTGGAGGATGGTAATATCATAAATTTACTATTTGGTGCATGATAAGCTACTTTTAAGTAATACGTCAATTACTTACTTCAAATCATTTATGCATGTATTAAATAGGTCAATCTAAGGATGAAGATAATAATACTAATTTAAACTATAGAAAATGCATAATGTAAACATGAAATGCATAATAAAAACAATAAAACAAGAGTTTGCAACTAATTTCTAATGCTTTTGAGTGCGAAACAGGGTCTGGTGGAGATAGTGGAGGTAGTGGAGGTATTTTAGCTATTCTTCTGGGGATGCAATTCTTATTTCGACTAGCCCTCCAGAATAATAAAACACCTTCTTGATGTGTATTGATTCATAAGGATTTTGTTCTTACCTGCTCTAATCTTTATTACAAAATTTTACACGTATTTGTTTAGAAATGCTAATGTCTTTTGCCAAGCATCAGCTGTTTCTTGTGGAGCATAATTGTCACCTGATGGATTTGCAAATGCATGTCCTACTCCTGGATAAATATGAATCTCGTTTGGAATTCTATTTGCATTTAGTGCAGTCTCAAATTGCTTTACCTTCTCTACTTGAATAGCCTGATCTTGATCACCAAATATTCCTAATATTGGCCATTTTATATTCAAGAGTGCTTGTTTATCTGTTATCAAGGGAGTTCCATAATATAATATAGTAGCAGCTAAAGGTTGCTGTTTACTATTTAATGCTAATTGTAAAGATTGACCCCCACCAAAGCACCATCCAAGTGATGCAATTCTAGATGTATTAACATTTGGAAGGGAACCTAAATATTTTACAGCAGATTGCAAGTTGGCAGTGGCCTCGTTTTGATTGCTTCTTACAGATTGTGATAATTCCTGTGCACGACTAGGGTCTGTTGCCACTTCTCCCTTGTATAAATCAGCTGCTAATACAACGTATCCTTCCTTAGCTAATGTATTGGCCATATTCTTGATATTATCATTTATTCCCCACCATTCATGAATCATAACTACTGCAGGAAGTTTTTGTTGTTGTTGTTCTGGTGTCACTGTAGTAGGAAACACAAGATAACCTGAAGAATCATCATAATAATTAACAGATTTGCTTTGTAATCTGCTTTGAGAATTGATATCATTATCCTCAGATAAGACTGTTGCATTTGTTGTTGTCCTAGTAGAATTTTGTGCATATACTCCCTCTTGCTTCAGGACAGCTGTCAGTAAAAGTATGGAACCAATAATTAATACCAAAATAAGCCGTACGGTTTGGCCTTTCATTATTCTTATGTTATGTTTATTGTTTATAACGATTAGTAATTTCAGTCCAGTGATCTATTATATTTGTGTGGATCAGGTATAGTATTTGGGCTCCTTTTGGTGGAGGTATAGTAAGTTAATATCTCCGCTCATGGTTACAGTATCTCCACTGGTAGGTACAAAGAAATATACGATACAGACTACTGCATTGTCGTTACTGCAAAAGGAATAACTGCCAAGGATTCGAAAAACTTTCAAACAGGACTCATAGGGGAAAGAGAAGGAGTGTTGTTAGTCAATCCAAATATGGTCATAGCACTTGCAGAACTAACACGAAAATTCGTGATCGAAAAAACAAAACTGATAAAAAACAGCAATGGAAGAGTCCAAACAAATCAGGCTCTATGAATACGTGACTAGCTCAGCACGATTTAGAAAAATGCAGGAAAAAATTGAAAAGAGGTTGAAGCTTGATGAACTACAAAGGAAGGAAGAAGCTTATGCCAAAAAGACATGGAATGAAAGAAAAAATCTAGTACAAGATTGGTCTGATTTGGACAGAGACGACCAAGAAATGATTGATTCAATTACAGAGAAGGGGGAACATGATGAGAGGAATGACGAGGAAGATACATCAGGCGACGAAAAGGAAGAGGACGTAACTTAACTATTCTCTACCATCCTTTATGATAGATATTAGATTAGCTGGTGAAGCCTTAATGAGAAAGAACATCATAACTTGCACACAAAATACAGTAATAGAGTTCATATCTGGGGCAAAGATGCATCGAGAATTTTATTCTTGACTACGAATTGATAATTCTACTTGTCAAAGTCCCATTCAATATCAGAGCTCGATACACATCGATATAAGGATGTGAGGCGGCATGTTGTCCGCCATTGGAGAGGCTACTACTAACCAAAAAACTGCTGAGATGATGCTTGGAAAGTGCAAATCTAAGCTATCAAACCACAGGAGCTACTAATTCAGCATCCATTATCACGATTATGGGGGATTCTCCATGCTAAGGACTGTGCTTTGATTATTTAGCTTATGTTGTGCTTTTGTCACAAACTGATATTCTTATATTAAGTGACTTTACGTCCTGATAGTCCAAGTATAGCCAGGATAGTTACTATAGATAAGTACATAAAGACGATTGGAAAATTTTTTTTTATAAGAAAACTTTGCCAGGTTCAATAATTTGCATTCGTCGTAGCATAGGGAAATATATTCTATTATAACATTATTGGTTGCACTGTTTCTACGTTATCATATTCTCACTTTCTTTACATGTTTGTTGTGTGTCATAATAGTGGTTTTTACCTCTACTATTGTAGGTAGTCTATATGCAGTATTGCTCAAGGAAATATTACGTAAGCCTGTTCAAAAGTCACTTACTTAATATTCCCAGTATAATTACCAATGCACTAATAATCTATAATAGAGCAAATTGTTACAAACGTATTTAAGATGCAGCTGGAGTGCAGGATTTTAACAATCCTGAAAAATAACAGGAAAATATTTAAAAAGTGAAATTTAGGGTTTGTCGGGATAAGACAAGATATTGACTCATACAATCTCCAATACTTTATACTCAATCAATAATTATTAGATCTTTGCTAAGAGGATATGGCTATTAAGAAACAGTTTTAAATGTGGAGAACCCAGCGAAATTATATCCTTGCAATGAAGGTAGGTATATAACCAAGTGAGTAGTGAGATTCTGTCTTGAATAGTAATACTAAGGCTACAGATATTCCTGATATGGAAAGAGCCCTTGTATTACAGGGAGGAGGATCGTTGGGTGCGTATGAAGCAGGCGCGTATAAGGCATT
Organism: Nitrososphaeraceae archaeon; assembly: GCA_035759485.1. GTDB lineage: Archaea > Thermoproteota > Nitrososphaeria > Nitrososphaerales > Nitrososphaeraceae > TH5893. The sequence continues at coordinate 9,779 of DASTUU010000314.1, read as the reverse complement.
ATACGAATGGCTTTCTGAAAGAGATGAAAAAGTATGGAAAGGGAAAAAGTCAACATTTGACATTGTTGCAGGCACTTCGATAGGGGCCATGAATGCTGCAGTCTTGGTTAGTTATGTTGTTGAAAAAGGAACTTACGAAGGATCAGCAGATAGACTTGTAGATTTTTGGAATTATTTATCCAAGGAATCAACAATAGAAACTAATCCGTTTTTTAAGTCATGGTGGGATTTTTGGCATGGTGTTAACAAGTCTGTTGCTACGGGAGAAGCAGCCAGGCGATACTATTCAGCAAAAGAATTTGCTATAACTGGGGTACCTAACGTCTTCTCTCCTCTTTCACCGATGCCAGACAGCAGATTTTTTGATTCATATAATAATACATGGTATCGCTTTAGTAATGAACCTCTAAAACGGAGTTTAGAGCGCTTTGCAAAATTTCCAATAGCAACGAACCATGAAAAAAATCAGCCCAGACTCATATTGGTTGCAGTTGATGTCGCCGCTGGTCGACCAGTAGTATTTGATAGCTATCCTAAGCAGGACGGTTCCAGGAAAACTGAGTATGGAAGATATATTACTCAAAACAATAAGGAAATAGGTTTTGAGTATATAATAAGATACGATAATGGAATCACTGCAGATCATGTTATGGCAAGTGGTTCCTATCCTATAAATTTTGATTATGCTTCATTAGAGGTTGAGAGCTATGATTCAGATGTTGATGACGACAGCGAATATCAACTTGGTGTGAGAAAAAAGAGTAGTTATACAAGCAGTAAGGGTAGTACAAATAGCAATAGTGACCTTAACAATCCTTTGAACCATTACAAGAAGGAGACTCGAAAATTTTGGGATGGGGGACTGATGTCCAATACACCATTATCCCAGCTAGTGATCCTGCATAGACAATATTGGTATTTGGCAAGAGGATTAAAGGATAAGGTTCCAACCCTGCGTATCTGTATATTCAACGTACATCCTACTAAACAAAAACAAATTCCAACTGACCATGACGGTGTGGTAAATAGAAATGCCGATATCACTTTCTCTGATCGCACCTATAAAGACCAAGAGATATTATTACTAATATCTGACTATGTGGACTTGGTAAGAGATCTGATAGGGGTTGCTAAGGAAAATAAAGTAAAAGATCAAGTCATAAATGATCTTTTGGATAAAAAGACAAGGTATCATGGGCAGGAATGGAAGCCTAGACGGTACAGAGACATATTAGAGGGGAGATTTGACGTAGATACAATAGTGAGAATAGAAAGAAAGAATGACGAAAATACAATTTCAGACAAGACATTTGATTTCTCAGATGGGACAATTAGACAACTACTCAAAGATGGATATGAAGAGACTATAAATTATCTGCCCTATTTGGAACTGGATTCAGCGCCACAAGCCACAAAACATGTTTCATACGAAAATAAGGAAAATTTATGATTTATAGTTGATGGAGCACTGATTAAAGTAGGTGGTGAATTTGTCTGGTTATGGATTGCAGGTGGACTGTCAAATAAAGCAATTCTTGAAATACGCATATGATACAAAAAGATTGTATTGGCTGCAGAAAATTTTACACGATCATTAGTAAATTATCGTATGTTCTCCGAATCTGGTTTCCAATCGTTCCGAACGAGAGGTATGTTTTCATCTCTTGTTGTGTACCTGAGGATGTAATCACAGGCATTTGTCCTGGGGTCCTCCAAGTTAATTATAGGAGTGGTCATTTCTGAATAATCCATGTGACTTTGTATGCCAAAGTTGTCATCCTTCCCAAATTGCTTTATTACTATTCCAATCCAATCCCTCAAATATTTATAGGAAACATGGGGGGGGTTGAATGAGGCTAGATTTACAAGAGATTATTGTAACAAGTGCAAAAAAGAATATACTGGCTGTCCTATAATAACTTACTTATGAAAATCCAAATGGGAAGTTAGGTGAAAATGTTACACTTATTGAAAAAGGAGAATATAGATGCAGGTCATGTAATAACTTGATAGCTAGCATACAAAAAAGTGAATACAATACCCTCTTTGGAATTGTAACTTTTTCAACAGAGGCAAAATGTATAAAAAATCCTACATGTTGGTCAAGTATAGAATTTATATACGCACTTACAGTCAACCCTTTACCTTCAGCATAATCCTCCATTATTTGAAAAGATTCTTCGTTCTTAATCTTAAAGTTACGACTTTTTCTCTTTTTTCTTGGACAACTGTAATATTGCGTCGCTTGTATACATTGTCATCATTTTTAACTTTTGTTTTCGTTCTACTCTATTAATGAGAAACTATTATGGGTATTAGTACCAAACATTACCTTCATAGATATTTTGTTGGGTAGGGTTGGGACCCAGGAAAAACGAAGATGGAAATGAATAGTAAAAAGAGGATATTGGTAGTAGATGATGAAGTAGAGGTTATGTTGACATTAAAGCTTGTCTAGAGGAAAATGGGTTTACAGTTGATGCATATAATAACCCTGTCTCTGCCATAAAAAATTTCAAAGCTGGATTATATGATCTATTAGTAATAGATATTAAGATGCCAGACTTAGAAGAAAAGAGGGTGAATAAAAAAGTGCCTGAAGCAAACAAAGTAGAAAAATCTTATGACCGATTTACATATTATACGAATTTATGGAATGACTATGTCAATGCATGCAACAGTATGTATGCTGAATATATTAAATATATAGCAAAGATGACTGAATCCTGGTTAGACTCATTTTCAAAATTTTGGTCAGGGCAGTATAAAGATAAAGCAAAAGTAGAGTAGTTTAGACCTTATGAATGGGTTGTATCTCCTTGTATGATATTTTTCCTCATTTGGAGATAGATAGCGAAAGTGGCCAGATTGCCAAAGTAACAGAGCAGAAGGATACTCAGCTAGCCTGGGAATTCTCTATGTTCGTGCTCATGATATGATTTACCGAAATACGAAAAATCCTATATAGTCCCCTGATAATGCTTTTTCGTAATCATTTTTCCTAACAAATTCTCATAACATAGATATACTAAATTTCACAACATCTTTCGAAGTTTATGAACAACAAAATGACGCTTGGAATTGTAATGATGTTAACAGCATCATTAAGCGTAGCTCTTTTGAGCATTCCTTCGAAAGTTGCAATAGCGCAGACATCTCCAGAAAATCAAACAATGCAAGCAATGCCAACTCTAAAGAGCACAAAAATAACAGCAGTCGACATTAGTTCGCTAAGAGATCAGGTACGGTCACAACATCCACTGCTTGCTGCTATAGCTGACAAGATACAAACTATGGATGCAAGAGATACTCTAAAGTATACTGTAGGTGTAGATATTGTAGCTGATATGTTAAGACTGCATGCTCAGCAGCTAGTCATGAATCAAACAGCAGGCAGTCAAATTGCTACTCCGTGAGACCATAAGAAACAATCGAACTAGGTAAGCTGAACATCTTTAATAATCCCTAAATCTTTTTTTGTGCATGAATCGCACAAGGATATGCAATATTTTTAATGGCCGAACACATATCTTCTATATGGCTTGATTAGCAAATACGATTAGATAAGATATACTTAGACGGTGCTAATCCTAGTTTCATAAAATCGCTTCTCAATAGATATCACAAGCTAATATTATAACGAGTGCCGGAGCGGTATATTTTCAAATAGTTGAGATTAATTTACTCTTCATCCTTTGAAATTCTTCTTCTGTTATTAGACCTTGCTGCCTGAGACTACCTAATTTTTCGAGTTTATGAAGAGTATCATCCTTGTTCTCGCTAGGTCCTCTTGTCTGTGCCTGCATCGCTTGCAACTCGGCTGCTTGTGCTGCCCGCTTGGCTTCCTCTGCCTGTGCCTGTGCTTGTTGTAACTGTTCCTGTTGCTCTTGTTCTCTGGCCATTGATTTATAGTGATCCTTAGTCGCGTAGTGGGTCATCACACCACCTGCTATCAGGCCGCCTACTAACATCATGCCAACTACCATGTAATCTTGCTCAGCCGAAGTTCTTTTTTAATATTACGTAAATCGCCAAAAAATAAACAACCATATTCTGGTATCGTGGACCAGCTAATGACTGCGAATGCCGAAGGTTCTACGCGTGTTGCGACCATTGAACCAGCTGTTTTCACATGGTAATTTTGTTAATTTAATATTGTCAATCCAGGCTTTCAAGAATCCACTATATGCATTAGTCCATCTGACAGTATGGACTTGGCTAAATCTTATCTCCACAGTGAATGGGTCACAATGGTCATAGTCGGGAGAATTAGAATAAAATACTCTATTCTCATTACCATAAACTATAACTGACATTACGATCCCGATGAAAATAGAGGATTAATAAATTCGAAAACTATAATCAGTGGGCTAATACCATGTCGGGAAATATTGCAGGTAGTCCAAGGATGAAATAAATTGCAAAAATCTGTCTGTGTAGATTTCCCCAACACGTCATAAATAGCAATCATAGATTCACGCCCCGGTAACATATAGTATTGTTCGTAATACGCAAGTTATCGAGTGTTCTCGCAATATTTAATTACCGCAATAGGAGTCTTTGACTGATGAGTACTTCGGAGAAAGATGTTAGTGACCAGAGTGTTAAGGAAAAGACTAATGAGTTGAGGACGAAGTATCCCGTATTCACAGCTATCTTGGAAAGGATTCCGGACATGGATTTAAAAGAAGTCGTTAGCCTCTTAGTACTAGTTGATCCTGTAAGGTCGGCATTAAAAACTCATGCTACAAGATTGAGTTTTGTAGGAGAAGATAAGGAGCTTGATCAGATGGTCGAAGAAAAGATTAATGAGTTGAAGAAAAAGTACGCCGCGTTGGCTGGTATACTAGAAAGATTCCATAAAATGGATCTAAAAGAGACTGCAAGAGGGTTGTTAGGAATTGATGCAATGGAGTCCTTGCTAAAGCTTAGAATGCTAGTGATTCTAGCGTCCTAATCTTCTTTACCATTAGACAATGATTGATTTTTTTTAAAGATAAAAGATCGCCTTGGAATAACAAAATCTTCAATGCCTGAATGAGCTATTTCATCAGGCAAACGTTGGCAGCAAAAAAAGCTGGATTAGTCTAAATCATTATAATATGTACTATATTGTACGAGACTTACACTCGACAGCTTTGTATTCTAATAGAACATTTCTTATCTTATGTCATTGCTGCTGCTATATATTACTAAAAATTAGTCTTAACAAGTCCTAACTCTATTGCAGGTGTAAGACCGTCGATGATAGACCATGCTTCCTTTATACGAGGACCTTCAAAACGAAAAATGATAACTCCCACAGTTTCAAATTTCCTGTTGGTAGCCGGTATACCACGGAATTCTTGTTGCTGTATACCCTCCAGAATCCACGTCGTGGATACTTTATTGCCTTCTGCTATGCCGTCGATATACGTGAAACACATATCACGGAATGTGGTGTGATCAGTTGCCACACATGCTTTAAATTTGTCTAATCCGATGATGTCTTCTCCTCTAGCATGATAGATAAAGTCAGAAGTAACAAATCGATCTGCATTTTCTACGTTCCCTTTGTTGAACATCTGTTCAATGAAATCCCTAGCTATACGCTTGTTTTCTATAATAGACATAGGACTATGCACCACTTAGCTTTTAATTAAGCTTCTTTTAACTACGAAGCTTTATTTAAATCAAGAAATGTATAAATTCTCTTATGGCATGATCAAGTTCCCAGAAATACTAGAGCCCTAAGCCTTAGTAATGACTCCATTTAGGTAGAAATAAAACCAGATACATTAGTAGAGAAAGCACTATATTTTAGCGGGTTCTTTATGAATAAGGAAAAAGGAACTTATGGCTTTAGTCATGGGAATTGTAGGCGCTGCTCTAGCTTGGCAAAGAAGAAATGAAAGAAGAAAAGCAAGGGAAATGAAGAGGGAAATGAAGAAAAGGAGGAAGAAAAGGCGGTAATATTGGGCAATTGCGAAATATAATCGATGTGGATGAACTAGTAAGAAATTAGGGATATGGGAATCATAAAATAATATCGAAAAGAAATGTCAAGGAGCCCCTTAATTGAAAGTCCTCTCTTGTGCTACCATAGATCATCTATTGACGTATCTAAAGGATTTGATTATTGTTCTATTCAGTGTAACATATATGAGACCTTGGAGAGATAGAGATGTGCTGGAACGTACAATCCATATTCATATTCATATGACGATCATATATCAGCTTTGAAAGACTTTTGATATCAACAGATAGGAAGGACCTTCATTATTATCGTTTTTTTGTATATTGGATTGTTGATTCCTAATCGATGGTATCGGAGATCAAATGGAATAAGAAAAAACATCAAAAGGTGCATAAAATCATGGTGATGTTTTTTTCTGTTCACGAATCTTAATCATAGGGAAACATGTCTTTTTTTACTTTCTGCACCCCTGAGGGCACTACATCCACAACTCCAATTTGTAGTGCAGGATTAAGAGCATCAAAAACAATCCAGGCTTCCTTGATTTTGTCATCTTCAAATTGAAATATGCTGATGCCCATGGTTTGAAACTTCTGATGATTACTTGGTTTCTTTTTGAGGGTAGCTTGCAATACCCATCTAATAGCAACCTTATCATGCTCTGCAAGGTTATCTACTATGCTGAACTGCATATCAGGAAAGACGCTACGCTCTAGTGAGAGCCATTTCTTAAAACTCCTCAGACCTTTAACTTTTTTATACTGTCCGTGCCAAACGATATTAGGAGTAATTAAATCCTTTATTTTATCAAAATTTCCTCTGTTAAATACTTCCTCAACGAATTGCAGAGCAATTGACCTGTTATTAGTAAAAGACATAAGAATACTAGGCAGTTGCACACGTTATTAAATATTCGTTAAAGGGGAAATTAATATTCGCCACTTCAATCACTAGGATAACGCAATAGTATATGAATCATATTCAAGCAAACTTGTATCCGGCGAAGCAGATACAATATACAAAATGGGACTTACCATTTAAGGCAATACCATGATGCTATAACATACTTTGATAAGGTCATAAATATAACTAATGATACAAAATATCACAAGGCTGCATGGAACAATAACTATAACTAAGGCTTCCTACGAATGAAAAACTATATTGGATCTATTCCTTGCTTTAGGAAGGTTCTGTTTACGACAGTACACACCAAGAAGCAACTCACAATTTGAAGGTGTGCTATACTGCACTTCAAGAGTTATTAAAAGAAATAAAAGAAAAGGAGAAAATATAAAAACAATACTGAAGTAGCCGTCTGTCTTGGATACGTTAATCCATACCAAATAAAAGAAAAGCCAAATGAGAACGAAACTATCAGGACCCGTATACATGAAGGGACCTAATCCCACCGAACCCGAAGAATTTGCAACCAGCGTATCCAAAAATGACTTCGCGGAATTACTCCAGATAGCTTGTTATCATACTTCTTAAGCAAAGCAAAAAGCGTAACTCAAATATAGAATGTTTCCAAATCAGGGTTTCATGGGATTATCAGGATACAAAAAATCAACAATTATTATCACAATGTCTATAATATTTGTTATCTTCGGGGCTCAGAGTGTGGATGCCCAACAACTTAGTCCCCAAATGCAGCAACAGCAAATTCGCGTCCCTCAACCTCCACAAACACCATTTTCAAACTTTACGGCTTCAATTCCTCTTGCAACTTCATTCCTGGATGTGCTGAAATCAAAAACCAATGTCAGCCTTGCTGATGCTATGAATTATGTAACAAATACTATGGAGCCAAACGCGACAGTCTTATCAGGATCAGTACAGGAGGAAAGAGGTTTTTTGGTATATAGAATAGTAGGATTAGATGCTAGCAATAATATTAATGTGGTACTCGTAGACCCTGCGAATGGTAGTATCCTATCGCAGCAACAATGGCCAGCCGCTACGTTTCAAGTTCTTTCGTCGATAGCAGGAGTAGGTCCACAATTAGGCAGTGTTCCCAATTTGAGGGCTCCATGAAACTTCCCGTTCACAACATGACTTATTCAACAAGAAAGCGATTGTGAGTGCAACACTTTCGTCACTCATGTTCCTTTGTCTAGTAAGTACTTTGCTTATAGACATTTCACATGCACAATCTGGAACCACCAAGATTGCAATAATATTCAAGCAATTCCACATTTATCAAAGTCATGCTGCAATTGGTTATTCCAAGTTTTTGTTATCAGAATAGGATAGTGGTAATAGAGGAGGCAAGAAGTAAGCAAAAACCGCAGGATCTTACTTGGTGCACCTTTACCCCTTTTAGTATTACTATATATTCTGAAGATATTTCAGAATATCCAGGGAGGATCTAGAAATTTTTATATGCCAGTCCACAAGATCAGATGCAAAAATGCTTTCAGTTTCGCTCACAGGCGGATTCATTACTATACTGATCATCGCATCATCACTAGGAACGGCATTAGGGGAGTCAGTAATTGCAGTCATACCGGTAGGCGAATTTCCCCAAGCACTTGCATTTAATCCCTCTAATAACTATATTTACGTAGCCAATCGTGATTCAGGAACAGTTTCCGTGATTGATAGTACCAACAATACGGTAATTAAGAATATTACAGTAGGTAGTTCACCAGGACCGATAGCATTTAATCCCTCTAATAACTATATTTATGTAGCCAATGCGATTTCAAACACTATTTCGGTAATAGATAGTAACACTAGCATGGTTACAAATGAAGTAGATGTACAAACTTCGCCTATTGCCTTAGAATTTAATCCCTCTAATAACTATATTTACGTAGCCAATCGTGATTCGGGAACAATTTCCGTGATTGATAGTACCAACAATACGTTACTCAAAAATGTGGCTGTTGGTACGGAGCCTATTGCCTTAGAATTTAATCCCTCTAATAACTATATTTACGTAGCCAATGTCGTATCTAATTCTGTTTCTTTGATAGAGAGCATAAATAACACAATAGCAGATACGGTAGATGTTAGTAGTCTACCCATAACCCTAGAATTTAATCCGTCTAACGATGGTATGTATGTAGCCGGTACCCTTACTGGTACTGAAGGACTTGTGTCCATAATAGGCTAATTTAAGTTAGTTTGGGGAAATATTCTTTCTTAGGTCTATGTGACAGTCTGAATCTGGAATGTCTACTAGACTGTCACCATCATAGTTTATGCCGTTATCACAAATTTTCTCTATTTGTTGCAACTATTATATCGGGTTCACTTATAATAGCATAGTTATTTATGGGCCTGTTGATTTTGATTTAACTTTGCTAACTGTTGTACTTACGCAGAGACACTTTCAATTACCTACATGGGTGACACATTTACATCCTGTTGATAGGTGGTGGTAAAGTAACATTCACATCCTCTAGTTATTTTCTTTTATATATTATATGAGGTAACTATCGCTATTGAACAATAGTCATAGTACCAGAAGAGGAAAAGAAAGAGAAGAAGACAGCCTTATACAAGACTATGATACAATATTAAAAGAAAGTGCACTTTTAACTACCTTTGCAGGAATACTGTTTGGCTTTTTGCTCGATATATCAATAAATGCTCCAGAAGACGAATTTGCTTTTATAGATAGAATAATACTACTTGTTGCTCTTTTCTCTATCACGTTTTCCGTCTCGCTTTTTGTTATGCCTGTAGTTTATCATCATGTACAATATCCTTACAGAGATTTAGAGAAGTTTAAGGTAAGAAGTCATAGATTTATTATGTTTGGCCTAATTCCTGCTGGTTTTACACTATACTTAGGATTGGAGCTTGCACTTTC
>DASTUU010000313.1:0-2074 GCA_035759485.1 Nitrososphaeraceae archaeon | reverse complement strand
TAGCTTTACTCCATAACCTCTATGTTGATAAGAATCATTTCCCGGAATACACCCAATATCCACAGAAACACCATAGACATGTAATTCTCTTATTATAGCTGATTTGCCGCATCCAGAAAAGCCTTGCCCTTTAATTTCCGGCCTATGAGGAGAGGCTGGTTCTCGTAGTCTCAAAAAGCCTAAAAGAGATAGTCCATCTTTACTTTCAAAAGATAAAAAAACCTCCTTTCCCTCTGAGGCGACGTAATCTATTCTATTCATGCGAATCTCGTGGTCATGAAGCATCATACGGTTTTGGAGGCCGGCTTCTCGACATCTTATACAACAACACCTTAGACCAAGTTCCTTTAGCTTGCGAAGTGCAGATTGTCTAAGGTTCCCCTCCCTGGGTCCGGCTACAATGTCTTTATTTTCAATTTCTCTTTGTACACGCATTATTCGAATCCATGAGGGGACTGCTTTCTTAACCTCTACCAGTATTTTTATGTAATCTTCGTCAGAATAGGCACAGTATTTTCCGCGTTGATATAAACTGTATAAACCAGTATCCTTCAAAACCAATGTGGGATAAATCTTCAACATATCAGGTCTAAAGCACGGATCTTTGAACAGCTTTTGAAAGTCCTCTATGTCTTTACTAGGTGTTGCATTTGGTAGACCTGGCATCATATGAGCAACGATTTTATAGCCAGAGTCGCGTGCAATCTGAAACGACTCTATTACATCGAGCAAGTTATGTCCTCTATTTACTATCCGGTATGTCTCCTCTTGCAGTGATTGTACTCCTATCTCTACCCTTGTTATCCCCAACTCTAGCATAACATCAACGTGGGGCGTTTTACAGTAATCGGGTTTAGTTTCAATCGTGAAACCCACACATCTTGTGTCTGCCTTTTCATTTATTTCCATTGCTTCCTCCAAGTTCCTGGATTGGGTGTTGTTCAGAGCGTCAAAACTTGATTTGACAAAATTCCTTTGATATTCTAGTGGAAAAAATGGGAAAGTGCCCCCCACTATGACCAATTCTATTTTATCTAAATTATGACCACTTGAGAAAAGGTGTTTCATTTTAGACTGTATTTGCTTGTACGGATCAAAATTATATCGCTGTGCGTATCTAGTACACGGTTCCGTGCCCGTATAGCTGAGAGGGACATTTACATCTACTCCTCCCGGGCAATATATGCATCTTCCATGAGGGCATGTAAATGGCTTTGGCATCAATGCAATTACTGCCACTCCTGACGCAGTTTTCACTGGCTTCACCTTTAATAATTTTCTTGTCGCACTTTGATGGCCAACATATTTTAGAATACTCTGATTTCTGGGTATAAATGGAAGTTTTTGCTTTGAACATAATTTCTTGATAACTGCGAGAACCTCCTTGTATTGTGGGTTCTCAAGACTCTCCAATTCCCGGGCTATTTTCTTGCAGACCTGCTCGTAGGAATTCAGAAGTTGGGATTCCTGCCTTGCCCGGCTTATTCTATAATCCAATAATATGAACAGGGATTCTTGAACGAATATTAATTTTTGTATAGAATTTGTCTTTTATAGGTTTGTACAGCTTTTCTATGTAATAGGTATGTTCATCTGGCAAGTGTGTATTGTTTTCCATTCAACGAGGCACTCACCTCTCCCCTACTGCTCCTTTCGACAGTACCTATCTCTTTACATAACATATGGTACCGACGAAATACCTTGCAAATAGAGTTTACGGATTCTCTTGGTGCAATTACGCAAAAACCTATTCCCATATTGAATGTCCTATACATTTCTTTTAAACTTACAGGTCCGTCCAATGCTATTTGTTTAAAGATTCCACTAGGGGACGGTAAGCTCATCAGATTGTATTTCATCTTATTATTCAGACGAAGAAGCTTAGTAAATGACCCTCCAGTTATGTGGGCCAAGCCATGTACTGGAATAGAACCTGCGTTCTGCAAAATTTCTAATACAGGCTTGACATAAATTCTTGTTGGGACCAACATTTCTTCACCGAGGGCTCTGCACAGGAAGGATGGTTGATCACTAATTGAATACTTTGATAAAAGGATCTTCCTTGCCAATGAGT
>DASTUU010000312.1:0-26890 GCA_035759485.1 Nitrososphaeraceae archaeon | reverse complement strand
GAGTAGAGCAAGGCCAAATCGAGCATAAAGGTCCTGCACTTGCTCAGGTTGGCTGCTCAGCGAAATCCCGCCTAAAACAGAAGGAGGGTTACTGCTAGGACACAGGTACGGATTTTATTTCATGGGTATAATGGCAAATACCTGCGCAACTCATGGGCAGAACTTTTGTGCAAAATAATAATATTCTGAGTTAAAGATTCACTGTGAGCACCGCTCGTCTTGTATATTCGGCAATCCATCTAGAACGGAAACAAATTATTAAAAAAGGAAAAGGCTTCATATCAAACAAAGGCTACGAGTTTGAAAACCTTAACTTTCACTCCCACAGAAAGGTCTTTGCACCTAGCTGCCAAATATGGCTATGATGAATGGATAATTAACAGATTTTTGCACTTTGTTCCAAATGTGGAAAAGATGATGGAAACGATGCGAGAGCCTGTGCGAAGATATATCAGGACTAATACATTAAAAATTACAAGCGAAGAGCTTGTGGCTCGACTCGTGACTAAAGGGTTTGAGCTCACAAAGACTGTTTTGGCCGAAGTCTTTGAAATAAGCCCGACAGATACGCGGGTCTCGACAGGAGCGACTACTGAATACCTACTAGGACACTATTACATCCAAGATATAACGTCGTGTATAGCAGTAGAGGCGCTCGATATACAGCCAAATCAGATTGTACTAGACATGGCGTCAGCACCGGGAGGGAAGACTACGTTCATAGCCCAAAAAATGAACAACACAGGTTCCATTATAGCAATGGAGCCCAATCCTCGTAGATTAAGATCATTATTATTTAACATTGCCAGATGCGGAGTCATGAATACATTGATCTATCGGATGGATGCGATCCAGTGCCATAACCTTAACATTAGCTACGATCGCATTCTTCTTGACGCACCCTGCAGCGGCGAAGGTGTGATGTGGAGAGATACGTCGAAGAGAACTAATAGAGCGCCGGGTATCCTATCTGAGTGTTCGCTCGTTCAAAAAAAACTATTTGACTCAGCGTTGCAAGTTCTGAAACCTGGTGGTCTACTAGTATATTCTACATGTTCTTTTGCTCCAGAGGAAAATGAATATGCTGTAAACTCTATACTAAAAAAGTTTGACGTCGAAGTTGAGCCAATATACTTTGGCATTGAAGGCTTGACGAGTTTTGATAAAAAAGTATTCGACGAGAGGTTAAGACGCACCGCGAGGTTTTATCCTCATACTCATAATTCCACAGGATTCTACATAGCTAAACTTCGGAAGAAAAATTGACTGAGGATTATTATGGTATTTTCAGACATGCTAGCAGAGAAGAACTGACCCAGCTAAGAAGATCATTCAATAAATGGGGAATATTTGAATTTATGGGGTCCCAACAACTACTAATAGGAGAGGACAGAACTATTAATAAAAAGGAAGTAATAATTACCACAAAGACTTCTAAACATATTCTCAATATCCAGATATCTCAACCCAAGTACGCAGGCTTAGCAGTGGGAGAGCTGCGAAACAAGAAATTCATACCCTCTTTGTCCGGAGCAGAGATAATTGCAAGGCATAGCAGAGATTTCTCGTATGTTGTGGTAAACGAAAGAGCAGAGGGATTAGTTTTATACGGGAGAGATATTTTAGGAGATTCTGTTCTTGAGGCTTCAAAAAAATTGGGCCAAAATAAAATAGTAATTATTCTAAATCAGAAGAGGGAGTCGATAGGAATCGGTAAAACGCGCTTTTCTGCAGAAGATATTTTCAAAAAAGGTGAAGTCACAGTGTACACATTATTTGACGCAGGAATTTATTTACGAAACCAAGATTACTGGTAAGCATTTATCATTTTATCGAAGCTTTAGTCCCTTTCAAACAAAGAAACTAATACGTTTATCACTTCCTTGTCTTCAAAAGTACAAAAACAGCAACAGCACCCATCATACCACCGAGGACCAGCAACACCTGAATTGGGAAACCCCCAGTTGCAGTTGCTGTGCCCTCCGGCGCTTGGGCAGTAACAAATGCTAGCTCATTGTCTCCTGACTTTTGGATCCTCGAAAATCCTGCAATCTGAATCTGCCCGCTAGGGGGTGGCGTAGATGATTCTACTCCGACCTTGGTTCCGTTCAGACTAGCGGAGGCTTGAGTTACCTTTTCACTAAATGTGCCTTCCCTAAAACTGCTTTCTCCCAGGGAATAGATCGAGACTACTCTTGCTCCCCCGACTTCTTGAAAGCCTGAACCCGCAGCGCCAGCCTGGCTTCCGGTCGGGTCAAAGAGAAAATGCCACCGATCCATAGGGATTCCCATATCTTGGAAATTAAACAGAGGCTCTCTCATTATAGCCGCGGCCTGTGAGTTTGAAAGTTCCTGAGCCACCTCTGGATAGTTTACCTGCAGTAGACCTAGAGGATAGTTGACACTAATATTTCCGTACTGTGGGGCATTGACTGGGAGGGGTTCATCAACGACCACGCTTCTCCAGTCCAAATCAAGAACGTTTCCTTGTTCAGTTTTATCCAACACTATGCTTGACAGTATCCCTTCGACAACAATTTTATACGCGAGTTGGACCTTATCTGACGATCCCTTAATAGAGCCAGTGTAATGAAGTGTTGCATTTTCTATGTTGACGGGGCTTCCCTTTTGCGTCCTAATATCTGAATTTATTGTATTAATGAACTCGGGCATGCCCGGGTCAGATGAATTGAGAGTAAAATCAACTCTCTCGTCCTTGCCGTTGAATTGTTGTGCCAACTGACTCTTGGGTTCATACTCTATTGTGATAAATCTAACTGCTGTCAACAGAGCATCAGCCTTATTTGTCTCCGGGACCATTGACGTCGTCATCTGGACAGCAGATGCGTCAATGAAAAAACCAGAAGAAAAAGTCAGTAGTAGGAAGGCAACCAAGAAAATAACTCTCACGTACACAGTGGAAACATTATATCCCTTGTTTATAATCTTTATCGACAATAGGAGCGCGCTAATTTTAACAAGCTGCATACTTGGTTTCAGTCAAGGCCGCATATTACCGCACCCCAGTTTGAAAATTTATCAGGCAAGTCTCTAAGTGCTAACTAACAGCAAAATCACCGTAAATTATAGATTGCGAATCTATTTTCCTATAAGAGGCTGTGATAACAGTTTTAGCAGGCGGAACTGGTTCAATCAAGATAATTAGGGGATTTGCATTAGCGCATAGAGAAGAGGAACTTACAATTGTGTCCAACGTGGGTGATAATATTTGGTTATATGGACTTTATATTTGCCCAGACATTGACACTGTCTTATATGGATTAGCGGGCATACTGTCCGATAGAGGATGGGGGATAAAAGATGATACGTTTTCGTGTCTCGATCAAATGGAGAAGTTAAGACAGGAGGTGTGGTTCAAATTGGGGGACCGTGACCTAGCCACGCATTTACTTAGAACCTTGTTAATAAGAAATGGGATGACTCTTACCGAAGTTACTAACCGGATGACGAAAAAATATTCAGTCAACAAAAAGATATACCCTGCTACAGATAGTCAGTTGGAGACTATTATAATAACTGACCAAGGACCTATGCATATTCAAGAGTTCTGGGTAAAACACCAAGGCGATCCCGAGGTAACAGATATTCAATATAGAGGAGCAGAAAGTGCAACTGCAAATCCTGAGCTTATCAATACATTAAGAAATTCTGACTTGATAGTACTTGCTCCCGCCAATCCTGTGACGAGTATAAATCCTATTGTAGTAGTAAGGGAAATACGAGAGCAATTGAGAAAGCTACGCAGAAAAGTCGTCGCAATCTCTCCACTAATTGGGGAGCAGGCTTTTAGCGGACCCGCAATTAAATACATGAAAGCATTGAAATTGGCGACTTCGGCATTGGGAGTGGCAATATTCTACTCAGATATAGTTGGGAATTTTGTAATACATCCTAGTGACTCCAGCCTAGCTTCTAAGATAGGAGGTCTAGATATGAATGTGTTTCAAACTGATATTATTATGAGGAACTGTTCTGACGAGAGAAGACTTTCCTCTTATGTCAAGAGCTTGATACTTTGAAAATATTTGCTATAGTTCCTGTAAAAAATTTTGATAATGCCAAGACCAGACTTGGGGCACTTCTCAGCACGGCTGAGAGGATTAGGTTATCTGGGATGTTTCTTAAGAGGACAATTTACGTTCTGAAAAAGACACCGGCCATTCAGAAGATTTTGCTAGTTTCTTCTGACAGAAGGACTAAAAAAATAGCTCATGAGTATGGAGCAACATTTTTAGAAGAAGATAGAGAATCTGGTGTCAACTCCGCCATTAACTTAGCCGACAAATTTTGCGTCACCGCTTGTGCTGATGCTTCACTTATTTTGCCTATAGACTTACCGCTCATCCTTCCTGAGGATGTAAGCATAATATGCAAATCTGTGCTAGACGACAAGAACTGTGTAGTATTGTGTCCCTCATACAAATTTGATGGCTCAAATGTGCTATTGAGAAAACCATGTAACATAATTGGTACATCATATGATGCAAACAGTTATCTAACGCACGTTCGCGGGGGAGTTAAAAATAATGTCAAAACGAAAGTTCTATTTGTTAGCCGGTTAATGATGGATATTGATACCGCGCGAGATGTAAGAAACATGTTGGCCATGAATGAAACCGATAACCAAATAACTCGATATCTGAAGACCATTTTGACAAAATGCCATCCTTAAGCATAACACGCAGTGTTGATAATCTTCGTTGTATCCAGACTTAACTTTAGAGCCAGTCTAAGGGAAAAATACTTCAAATTTATATCTGCCGTTAGGAGCTTAGCCAAAGACTTTCTCAAATTCCTCGTTGTAAAGCCTATTGGGGTATATTTCTCCAGATAACACTACATTATTCTCCGAAGTCGACAGAATGAAAGCTGCAAACTTAGGTCCTGGTTTGGGATATAATACTGAGCCTATAGCAAAAGTCCTAAACTGGAAAGATTTTGAATCTTTAGCATCTAACATTATGGAGGACTTGGGTTAGAAAATTCAAACAAACATCACGCATACAAAGCTCGATTTCAGATTGTAGGCATTGCTCTGCAAGCACTGCAAGAAGTGCTGTGATAGTAAAGGCCATAAAATTAAATTCGCTGGGCGGCGTTGCTTCTGGACAGAAGAGAAGACTTCAGCTACGCCCTGCCCATTATACTAACCATGCATGACCATACGGAGCAAATGGCAGAAGATATTTCTGTGGTTTCAATAGACACGTTTCGCTCCTTTCTTTCGAACCTAAGCAGTATATTACAAGTTACGACGTAAAAGGAGGACGGAACAAGCATTGAGTGAAGCAGCGACGTCGTAGAACGATCGTCTTAGATAAAAAAATCATGTTTACAAGTACTCGAGATAGAAAAGATCACAACAAACTAACATTCAACACCACAATCCAAAAAGGAATAAATTTGGATTCAATATAGACATGACATGGCAGATTCACAGTCTTTTGGAACCGTTACTTACGAATGTATGCGATGCGGTACAGTTGTTTCGATAGAAGAACTTTCTCGACTACCAGAAATCAAGTGCATTTGCGGGTTTCGCGTATTTCGAAAATCACGCCAACCTGTAGTTAAGCAAATCAAGGCGATATGACAATAAACCTGTAATAACATCGCCATATTCAAATTTAATACGTATCGGTAATATAGTGTCCGCGTTAACTCAATTGTTGACTATTATTATATTATTTTGGTCTAATTATCTTGTGGTAACTAGATGAAGATAAAATGTCCTGACTGTCCGGGGCCAGCTGAACTTAGCGATGACTTTAGTAGTGTAAAATGCTCCAAATGTTCACTGGATATGACATATGGCGAGTACGTGAGATATATTGGTTATAAAGACTCTAGATACCGGGATATTCTTAGTGACTACAAATCGTAATATCAGGCCAAAAAAAATTACAACTCATTTCATAACTATTAGGAAGTCAGCGCCATAGTTGATTATGCACCTGCCTTTAAATTCGGCAAGTTTTTTAAACAGCAATTCCAGGAAAGGGTGGGTATGAACAAGGATAAGATAAAGGTAAATAATCACACGTATTTGGTAGCACTAAATGAGCAGACGCAAATGTATGCTAGAAAGTTGAGAGGCTTATATCAACAAGGATATAGTGACGTGGATAGCTTTGATGAAGTTAGCTCTGAAATCTCCACTACAGTCAACAATCTCCTCAAGCGTTCCGTAACTCCAGAGGTTAGAGAAGAGGATATGGATGGCGTAATACAGCACTTATTAAAGGCAGTAGATAAAGCCAGGAAAAATTTGCCATAGAAACTAGGTAGATTTATCCAGCCGCCATTGAATCGCGGCATCTCAATGGCAGAATTAGCTTATCTCAACACAACATTCTTCGATACCGGCATAATACAGCAAATAAACAATACCCATCTGCACGAATGGAAAACATTCAACTCTGCCTTGATTCGTCCCCAGTTGCAAAAGCTCAATAGTAACTGCTGTCGATAATTTTTGTGCACGGTCCGGCTGCCAAAAAATGTGCGAACATTTTATGTGGGTTGGAGTATGACATTTACAACGATATTTATCAATGTTCTTGTGGATGGCTACTCGACATAGCATACAAAAACAGGCCCCCTTCCGACTTAATAACTAAATTCTTCGAGCGCAGAAACCATGGGGGCAATATATATAACGAGAGCGGTGTTTGGCGCTTTAGAGATTTAATAAATTTCGTAGGAGTCGACACAGAAGATTTTGAATCTTGTGCGCGCGTACTTGTATCTCTGGATGGCGCAGAGGGAAGACTTTCCAGACCTTACAAAATGACAAAAGTTGCAGAATATGCGAATATGAGTTATCATACTCTTCTCTTGCAACCTGAAGGATATAATCCCAGCGGTTCTTTCAAAGATAACGGTATGGCCACTGCTCTTACCCATGCAAAAATGTTAAAGGTGAATCGTCTCGTCTGTGCTTCCACTGGCAATACGTCTGCCTCTGCAGCAATGTATGCTGCCAATGAAGACATGGGGTGCGATGTGTATGTTCCTAAGGGGGAAATTGCTCCAGGAAAATTGGGCCAAGCATTTCAGTTTGGAGCTCAGGTAATGCAAGTTTCAGGTAATTTTGATGATGCTCTTTCTATTTCATTAAGATATTGTCGTGAAAACGGAGGTTACACAGTTAATTCAGTTAATCCTTTCAGACTAGAGGGGCAGAAGACTATCGTATACAGAATTATGGAGTACCTAGACTGGAATCCTCCAGATTGGATTGTTTATCCAGGGGGAGCACTGGGAAACAGTTCGAGCTGCGGAAAAACACTAATAGAATTGCATGAGTGGGGCTGGATAAAAAAAATCCCAAGACTTGTCATAGTAAATTCGGCAGGAGCAAATACCTTATACGAATTGGTAAACGGGCTTTTCGAAGATAAGAGCCTCTGTTGGAACGGAGGTCGTCCTGACACCGATATGATAAAACGCTATTACGCATACAAGGATAGAAAGGGCATAGTCCCAAAGACTACTGCTACGGCAATCCAGATAGGCAAGCCTGCCAATATTCTTAAGGCTCTTAGAGCGCTTGACTTTACCCGTGGAATAGTAACTCAGGTTACCGACAGAGAAATGAGCGATGGGATGTCAATTGTTGGATTAAATGGATTTGATTGTGAAATGGCATCAGGATCTGTTCCAGCTGCAATTCGGAAACTCAGAGGTGAGGATACTATTAAGAAGGATGATGTAGTGGTGGGCATCCTTACCGGCAGACAAAAGGACCCGAAATTATCCGTTCAGTATCATACCGACACCACTAATATGTATTCCAGGCCTCCTAGAACCGGATAGACACCCAATCATTAATTTGGTAAATAGCAAGTTTGTATAAAATATCCAAAGATTGCGAGGCTACAATTCTCGAGATTCCGATTATCTTCTAGAGGAAGATGCGTGTAGCCCCACTTTCCTTGACGCCCTAGAGGCTTCTTTGAGTGCATATATAATTCCGTGGGCTTTATCCTGGGTCTCTTTCCATTCCTTTCCCGGGACAGAATCTATAACTATTCCTGCTCCAGACTGAATAGAAGCTTTACCTTTTTGTACGATAAGTGACCGTATGGTGATGGCAAAATCGCATGAACCATTAGCAGAAAAATAGCCTATAGCGCCTGCGTACAGACCTCTCGGATATGGTTCTAGTTCATTGATTATTTCCATCGCCCTTACCTTTGGCGCTCCAGATACAGTTCCTGCTGGAAATACTGCCCTAAGAGCGTCATACGAAGTGAGGCCTGGAGTTAGACGGCCTTCCACATGAGAAACAATATGCTGAACGTGACTAAATCTCTTTACGGACATTAATTCAAGAACCTTGACCGTCCCATATTTACACACTCTACCCAGATCATTGCGAGCTAGATCCACAAGCATTGTATGTTCTGCAACTTCCTTTTCGTCAGAAAGTAGCTTTTTGGCTAGCAAATTATTTTTGGATTCATTTTTAACTACAGGTTTTGTCCCAGCTATAGGAAAAGTCTCGATATGGTTATTGGTTATGCGAACCAACATCTCAGGGCTAGATCCAATAATTGCCTGGTCGCCAAGCTTGAAAAAATACATATACGGAGAAGGGTTTACTTCTCTCAGTTTGCTATACACAGGCAATAGGTCTCCTTTAATCGTAAGAATGGTATTTTTGGACAATACAACTTGAAAAATGTCACCTTGATAGATGTACTGCTTAGCTTTCTTAACCATATTCATGTATTCTTTCCTATTGAGGACAGTCCTAAAATTTGAGCACGAGAAATCCTTCATTAGAACAGGATTTTTTTTCTTTATTTGAGCATTGATTTTATTAAATCGACACTTATCGGTCGTAAAATAGTACGCGTTATTTTTAATGTGGTCATAAAGAATCCCATCAGTGTAAATTCCAAATTCTAATAGCGGACAATTTCTTTTTCTATGTTTGTACGGAATGCGTTCCCAGTAACTTATGGCGTCGTAGCTTATGAATCCAACAGCGCCTCCGACGTACCTGAATCTATTATCTTTGACTTTTGGGATAAATGTGCTAAGCTGCTCTAGCGGGTTGATAAGTTCTGCAGTATGGACAATCCTATTGGTGGAATTCCTGACATAAATCTTGGAATAATCACAACTCACTACAAGTTCAGGATCAAAACCGATAACTGACATTTCTGCAAGCTTTCTGGGCCCAACGAGAGATTCAAGAATGAACACGCGTTCATGAGAACGATAAAGTTTACAGAATATACCAAAAGGGTCATCTCTGGTGTCCAATGTCCTTAGTTGTAGGTCTTCTCCTTTACCTGGTCGCTTTGTAAAAGATGTGTCCAAATAGTCCTTCCTGCTGAGCTGGTTTTATTTTTAAATGTTATAATAAAGGTTTGTGGTAGGTATCTCGTTAACTATCTATCTTAGATCAGAGAGGTCGCCTCGAGTTTCAACTCTAGAAGAATTATGAGGACTCAGCGGTTTTCTTCTAGCAAAACCTTCATCCTTCCTATGCCAAAATTTAACTTCTTTTTCTCCCACCTTCCAGCATAACCATACCTCCTCATCAAACCTTTTAGATGGGAAATCCAGAAGACCTTCATCCACGCTCTTTATGATCACTCCTAGGTTTTCAAGTTGCTCTATTGACCTATATAGAGCACTGACTTCAGCATTCAGTTCTTGCTTTTTTTTAAAGAATTCACCAAATGGTGAATTTGAATCAACGATCCTTTGCAGTTCCTCTTGAAGAGCAACAACGTGATTCTTTTGGAATATTATTTGTTTAATTCTCCGATCTATCTCAGGTAATGCTCTATTGGCGTCTCTTGGAGTGCATATTCTAAAGACCAAGGCATTTTTTTAGGAAAAAAATGTAATTTATATATTCCTTAGAGAGAGGAGAGTGTGAATCAGTTTTTAAAATTTTTTTCTTTTCGACTTTAGCGAGTTTTTAGTAGCGCTCTTAATATAGGCACGAGAACCGACACTCGATCTGTCCAGATCCCCCAATCCGTGCGGGTAAAGTTCCCAGTTATCTGATCTCCCAAACAAGTTATCTAGTTCAGCAGAGGCTGACAAAGAAAATTTATTGATTGCCAAATGCAACGTCTCGTGACTTAACAGGGAAGAAGCAACCTCTTCTATTTTTCCTGCGCTATGATATCCCTTCCATGATCGATAATTGGAAATGAATGCACGTGAGCGTGCGTAATATGACACGAACATTAGTCCTCGCTTTCCGGGTTCTCCTCTTAGTGTAAGATGAACAACCATTACTTAATTCACAGGAGGCTATCTTTTTTGTTTAATGGATTGATTAACCTATCTTAACAACAATAATTAAAGAACAGACGCATGCGAAATCAATCTGACTAAGTCTGTGGGAGTTGTATTGCAAAAATTCTAAAGAAATTGCGTAATCGATTAATTAACAACTAAAATGCACGAGAGAATCAAAAACACGGAGCATAGGTAGTACAAAAAAAGTCTAAGCCTTATGCAATTATCACTACTTTCATCTCAACATTCTGAACTAATTCTACGAATTTTTACTGCCTCGTATTATTTAGCGAATGTGCACCTATATATAGATAGAATAGGTAACCCCTGATCAAGAGTCCTTTTACATAATCTGAAACAGCAGTCGGAGAACATCAATATACTCTACATGGCTTATATGACATCGATGCGCGTTGCCTTCGTTGAAAAGCTACATAGATACAAGCCCTTCACTTAGGCTCGCCCTCGGTTCAGTTAAACACGCAATCCGTGCCGTGGCTCCTACTCGCCTCATCAAAAGTAGTCTAAAATTAAGGAACGGACGACTTTCTGTTCACGACATTAAGCACCAAAGAATCAATATAGACTTAAAGTCATTTGACCATATTTACTTAATTGGGGCAGGCAAAGCTACGGCAGGAATGGCTCATGAACTCCGCCAAATTATAGGAGACAAGATCTCAGGAGGTGCCATAACTGTTCCCTACGGCACTAATGAAAATGTTAAGGACATTTTCATTACGCATGCAAGTCATCCGATTCCGGATGTTTCAGGAGTAAAGGGAACAAAAAAAATGATAGAGATTTTACGGAAGACTACTCCAGCTGATCTTGTCATCGTTCTTATTTCTGGCGGAGGGTCCTCATTGATGCCGCTGCCTTCAAAGAATCTTTCTCTGGGAAAGAAGCAAGCTATCACCTCTTCATTGATACTTTCGGGGGCATCTATTGAAGAGGTCAATGCAGTACGTAAGCATCTTTCGAGGATAAAGGGCGGTCAGCTGGTTCGTTATATGAACAAGGAGTGCCGGGTGGTTTCTCTTATAATATCCGACGTAATTAATGATGAATTAAGTGTCATAGCCTCGGGCCCAACTTGTCCCGATCCCTCCACATATAGCGATGCCGCGAGGGTGTTAAAAAAGTACGGGCTTTGGAATAAACAATATGGAGAAGCAAAAAATGTTATAGTAAAAGGTCTAAGGGGATGTGAAGCCGAAACTCCAAAACCAGGTGATCCGATCTTTCAAAGGGTCATAAATTTATTGATTGGTAATAATAGTATTGCCTGTACAGCCGCTCAAGAATACTTGAGAAGGCGAAGAGTGGAAGCACATGCGCTAGGAACAACCTTTGACGGCGAGGCATGGCGCTTCGGAGAAGAACTAGCAATGTTAGCAAAGGAGTTAATAATGAAAGATAGACCCCTTGCCTTCGTTCTTGGAGGGGAGACTGTGGTAAAGATAGACAGAGTAAATAACTATGGAGTAGGAGGCCGAAATCAGGAAGCAGTCCTAGCAGCGGCAATAAATCTTCTTCAAGATTTTCATACCGACCAAGACATTACCGTCCTTAGCGCTGGAACAGATGGGATTGACGGAAATTCTGAAGCGGCAGGAGCATTTTTAAATTCGCAAGTTATATCGAATATTCAAGAAAAAAACCTTGATGCTCGGTATTTTTTGAAAACTCATAACAGCTATTGTTTTTTCAGGAAGCTAAATTCGCTGATTATAACAGGACGAACGGGAACTAATGTAAATGATATCTCGGTCATCTGCAAGATCAAATAAGAATTGCTCTTGTAATTCTATCGATAACCACACATTGGTTATTTACTATGTCATAAATGCTAATTTCAGTCTATAAAACGTATACGAGATTCTGCCGATACAATTTTTTCTAATCGATTGTCTTTATGCATTATAATTATAGAGCCATCCTCATCTAGATCTACTACTTTACCGGCATGGAGGTTAGCCCCGTCAGAAATTTGAACCGATCTCCACATTATAGGTTCAGCCCTTTCTCTCCACTTGTGTAGTATCGGATAGCTACTGTCTGTTTCGATTCTAGAATAGTGTTTATCAAACGTCTGCAATATGCATTTTATTATCTCTACTGTGTTACAAGGTGTTCCTAGTTGTTCTTGTAAGGAAGTTATAGGGTAGGGCTGTTCATGATCTTGTAATTTTTTTTCAATTTCCGCCGTTTTAAGGTTAGCATTAACTCCAATCCCTATAATTATATGCTCTATAGAGTCTGCATCTACAGAGGCATCTACAAGGATTCCTGCTACTTTCTTACCTTGAATCATTACGTCATTAGGCCACTTAAGTCGCGAGTTTATTCCTGTGCATATTTCAATTGCTTCAGAAACGGCTACTGATGCACAAAAGGAAAACAGTGCGATTCTGCTAGGATGTAGTGTTGAGCTGAGTATTATAGATAGCCATATTCCACCTTTGGGTGAAATCCACATATTTCCATAGCGGCCTATGCCATTTTGTTGTCTATCCGAGATAATAACATAACCATTGAGATGCGTCATGCCGTTCATTGAGATCAAGCCCCTAGCAAATTCCTGGGTCGAAGACAAATTTTTGAACCAGATTACCCTATTGCCAATATAATTTGTTTGAAGAGAGTTCCGTAAGTGAATTGATTCTTTCAGATTTCCAGCGTTACGAGGCCTATACACTATACTTCCAGTCACAACATCGAATTGATAAATGTACTCATTTGGATCTTACAGCACTCATGCCTTATACTTACGTATACCGTTTTTCGAAGGATCTCGACCAACCTTTGAACAGCGATAGTAAGTTATTCCGTTTACCGTTACATCTTCTATTCTAAATTTCGTCTTACCTGCAATATCATTATTATTATTTCTGCGTGTCAGTCCCTTTGTTAATTCGAAAAGGAAGTCTGATATGCCAAGTTTTAGCATAGTATAATTGATATCCTCCTCCTTCAAAGACAATGCTTGGGAGATTTCTTTTGATGAAAATCCCTTGTCGCGATTTCTACACAAAAATTCAATTATTATTTTCTTTAAGTCTTTGTGAGCATCAAATTCTGCGGCGTCAATAGGGGGAGAAATTTTTATTCAGGTATAGATGTCTCCTCTCTATATAAGTCTGTATCGAAATATGTGAAGGTAGCTCTAGTCAGCTTGACACGCGACATAGAACGATAAAAATTCCATTGAGCTGACTGACGGCAAAGGCATATACGAACCACCTCTACGAAGAAATCTACAATTGATAAGATCCTGGATTAGGGCTATCAGATTAAAGTTCCTACTAGCCTCCCTAATTGCCTGTGCAATTGGTATATGTTTTGCCTTTTGGAAATACTCTTCCTTTGATCTAAATTATGCTTTGTTGACTATTGTAGGCGTGTTTAGTTTGCACGCTAGTATAGACCTCTTAAACGATTATTGGGATTACAAGCGTGGGATTGATAAGGTTGTCAAAAGAACTAAATTCAGTGGAGGAAGCGGGATAATACCGGAAAATATCCTCTCGCCGCAAAGCGTTTACAAAGCCGCAATACTTCTTTTAATCATAGGCATAACCATAGGAGGTTACTTTGTTTTTTTGCGAGGACCTTTAGTCGCAGTTATACTGGTCTTTGCAGTGTTAGCGATTTTCTTTTACTCATCCAAGATAGTCAATTTTGGCTTGGCAGAGTTATTCGTGGGCATCAAGGGAGCATTAATTGTCATAGGATCTTTTTACGTTCAAACATCGTTTATAGAATTTCCTGTCATATTTTTGGGAATGATAATTGGACTACTATCGTCTTCGGTCCTCCTTATAAATTCATTCCCCGATTATAATGCTGATCGTTTGGGAGGACGAAGGACTGCTGTGATAATATTAGGTAAAAGGAGATGTTGCAAGATTTTTTCAATAATCGTAATGGCCGTATACGCTATGATTTTAATAGGAATTTTCATCAATTTCCTAAGTGTGTATTCAATTGCATGCCTCGCATCTGCTCCCTATTCGTTAGGGGCAATTAGAGGACTTAGGAAGAATTATGAAGATAGTGATGCTCTGGTTCCAGCTATGGCCTCTGCTATAAAGTACTCTCGCATTACTAGCCTTGCCTTGCTGATTAGCATGATAGTGCCTATTTACTGGGGGCTGTATTTTTGATATGCGATTCCTCTATCAATAAAATACTTTTTTCGACAGTTTCTGACAGTCTGATTCCCCGCCTACTCTGTCGGCGTACGTAACCGTCAAGAGACTTATCTCAGGGTAACCTGCCAAGGAGAAAATGTTGAAGTCTAACCAAAGTCACTATGGAATGAAGAAGCAAGGCCCATGATACTATAATCTTTCTATATCTATTGTAAAGTCTGATGGATTAAGGATATTTCCGCAAGTCTTACATCGCCAGCCGTGTGTCCGTAATATATCTCGTATAGGTCTTAAGTTAATTATTTTCGATATTATAGCACCACACTTGCCACAAATTACCTCAGTTGATGGATATGACATCCCAATAGAATTGAGTTCAGGGAGTCTCAAAAATGAGAATGTCAAAAAGCGTTGACCAACTGAAACAAGAGCAGCGCTTGTCCAGACTCCTCATTTCATCAGCATGATAGGCACTTTTGCATTCAAATAGTGGAGTGATATGGGAATAGATGATAGGCGGTCCCTATGCCGCTCACCACTGATAACCATATATAGATCGTAGAATGTAGGTTTGGCGTGCCAGTAGATCCAGTTTGCGGTATAGAATTAAGACAGGACATTGCATTGCCTTATGAGCACAGGGGAAAGATTTTTTTCTTTTGTTGCGACGGATGCAAAAAAATTTTCATGAAGAAACCCAAGAAGTATGATAAATTTTGATGCTCAAAATTTGGCTCAACGTCAGACGGTTTCCGAATTTAGACTATTTCCAAAAACTATAGATGGTTGTGACAGGTTTATAGATGAGTTCTTAGTCAAGGCTTAGTGATTGAAAGCTGTCTTTGTAAAGGACAAGAAAACAGTATCTATAGACGAATTGGCATCCCCTAAAGTTGGGGATGGTGATATATTGGTTAGAATGAAAGCATGTGGACTTTGCGGTTCCGATCTTGAGAAAGTCTATGGTGATTATGGTATGTCGTCAGGTAGGCTGGGTCACGAACCCAGTGGTGAAGTAGTGGCGGTAGGCAGTTCCATTTCAGGTTTGTCTATCGGCGACAGGGTCTTCGTACACCATCATGTCCCTTGTTATTCTTGTCATTATTGCCTGCATGGAGATCACACTATGTGCGGCATGTTTCATTCCAGTAACATAGAACCTTGTGGCTTGTCGGAGGAAATTTTAGTTCCGGAATGGAATATTTCACGGGGAGGCGTTATCAAGCTGCCTAAGAGTATGTCATTTGAAAAGGCTGCACTAATAGAGCCACTGGCCTGCTGTATAAGAGCTCTTGACAAATGCAATATCCAGAAAGGTGACGATATTGCTGTTTTTGGTGCAGGACCGGCAGGCATCATGCACGTTCTTTTGGCGCAGTCTATAGGTAGCGGTAAAATTTTTCTTGTTGATGTCAACCAGTTTAGACTAGATTTCGCCAAGAAACATTGCGAGATCGAATATCTTAATAATGGCAAGCAACAAAACGTTGAAGAGACAGTCAAGAGGGCAACAAACAATAGGGGAGCTGATATCTCTATTATTGCGACCGGTAGTTTACAAGCGATTGTTCAGGCCTTTGGTTTAACTCGAAAAGGAGGAAAGATTCTGATCTTTGGAGTTCCAAGGAAGGGGACACAGCTTACTTTAGACGCGGGAATGATATACTCAAACGAATTCTCGCTGATTCCAAGCTATGCCGCATCCGAAGTTGAAACAAATCAAGCGTGTAGCCTCCTACACAATAATAGAATAGATGTGGAGTGGATCATTACGCATCGGTTTAATATAAAACAGGCTAGAGAAGCAATCAAATGTGCACATGAAGCAAAAGATTCGATGAAAGTTGTGGTCACCACGTAACAGAATAAACTTATAAATGCTAGGCCTGATCGGGAAGTTGGTTGAAGTATGGACTGGGGCATGAAAAATCGATTCTCCAAGATAATCAGTCCTGAGGATAATCGGTGCGTTATGTTAGCAGTTGACCACGGTTATTTTCTTGGTCCTACAGATGGACTAAGGGTGCCGAGAAGAACTATTAAACCTCTTTTACCTTATGCCGATTCCCTTATGGTAACAAGAGGGGTTCTGAGGACCTCGGTCAACCCTCATGCCAATATACCTATAGTCCTGAGGGTCTCAGGAGGAACAAGCATCGTCGGAGAAGACCTTTCTAATGAAAGCATAGTCGCTTCGATAGAAGAGGCGATTAGGCTAAATGTTGCGTGTCTTGCATTATCAATCTTTGTAGGAAGCAAGCACGAACACAAAACGCTTGCTAACCTTTCTAAACTTGTTGACATGGGAGAAAGGTATGGTATACCTGTTCTCGCAGTGACGGCTGTCGGAAAAGAGATGAACCGAGACTCACGATACTTGGGTTTAGCCTGTAGAATAGCCGCTGAATTAGGTGCGCATATTATTAAATCTTATTACTGCCAGAATTTTGAAGAAGTAGTCGATGGATGCCCTGTTCCCGTAATAATAGCGGGAGGTAAGAAATTAGACCACGAATCAGAAGCTCTAAGGTTGGCGCACAATGCTTTGCGAGATGGAGCATCAGGGGTAGACATGGGTAGGAACATTTGGCAATCAAGTCATCCAGTGCCCATGATTAGGGCTGTGCAATCTATAGTTCATTCAAATGCAAATGTAGAGGAGGCATATGAAGAATTCACGAAAAATAGTCAAATTGAGACACGTAAAGAAGATTCCATAGAATCTAAACATCTTTGATAATTGGGTTTGGCACAATCTTTATTAGTTATACTAGCACCACATCTCATCAATATTAAATGTCTTCAAGTATTTATCGCATGGCTAAGGTATATTCTATGGTTATGAACGCTTTTCACTTCCTAAAATTGAATTTACCCGGATAGCGTGCTAAAGGATTCTTTAGCCTGTATTATTGAAGATTTGAATTAAAGTGGTGATGTGCTGAACTCTTGGAAATGCTAGGTGCTGAAGCGCTCATCAAAGCATTAGAGAAAGAAGGGGTAGAAGTTGTGTTTGGTATGCCTGGTGGTGCCAACCTGCCCATATATGACGCTCTTGTTGACGCCAGTTTGCGCCATATATTGGTGAGACATGAACAATCGGCCGCACATATGGCTGATGGCTACGCTAGAATAAAGAGAAAGGCCGGAGTTTGCTTTGCAACGTCGGGACCGGGGGCGACTAACCTTATTACTGGAATAGCTACGGCCTATGCTGATTCTTCACCAATGATAGCCGTAACGGGACAGGTTCCATTAGCAATGATCGGAAAAGACGCATTTCAGGAGACGGATATAATTGGCGTTGCTAATCCATGCACCAAATATGCTTTTCAGCCTAGAGCTGCTGCAGAAATCCCGGAAACCGTGAAGAAGGCATTTTATATATCAGAAAGTGGGCGGCCAGGACCAGTTCTTATAGATGTCCCCAAGGACGTCCAGCAAGCAAGGGAAAAAATGTCTTTCCCTGACCTGATAAAAGTAAGAGGATACAATCCGGTAGTAGACGCAGATCTGTCCCAATTGGAACGGGCTGTCGAGACGATGACCAAAGCCGACAGGCCAATAATTATGGCTGGGGGTGGAGTAATCCTTTCGGGTGCATTTTCCGAGCTCCAAGCATTGGCAGAATTATTAATGGCTCCAGTGGTTACGACGTTCAAGGGAAAGGGTTCTTTTCCGGAAAATCACCCCCTGGCGATGGGGCCGATTGGGATGCACGGACATGCAGAGGCAAATAAGATCATTATCGAAGCTGACTGTATAATAGCGATAGGGGCTAGATTCTCTGACAGGTCGGTTGGAAGATTCGACGAATTTGGAAAGGGGATGACAATAATTCACATGGATGTTGATCCTGCGGAGATCGGCAAGAATAAAGCAGCAGATATTGCTATAGTCGGTGACGTAAAGGCATCTCTCCGAACCGCCGTTAAGATGCTTGCCAAGCACGGAATTATGAAAAGAGATAACGATAACCCGTGGCTGAAACGCAGGAAGGAACTTGTTGATTATTATACTGATACGATAAAGGATTACCCTCGGGGATTAACTGCCAAAAAGGTCTTGAAAAAATTAAGAGAAGTACTGCCTCCTAGTGCCATAGTAACTACAGAGGTTGGACAATGTCAAATGTGGGCTTCTCTACATTTTGATGTTATATCTCCTGGAACATTTTTTAGTTCAACAGGACTAGGGACTATGGGTTTTGGATTTCCGGCCTCTATAGGTGCAAAAGCGGCTATGCCACAGTGTACTGTGGTTGACATAGCAGGGGATGGATCGTTTAATATGACCGAAAACTCTCTTGCAGTTTCTGTATTAGAAAAACTTCCAGTCATAGTATTTTTGATGAATAATCATATGCTAGGTATGGTGGCACAATGGCAGAGAACATTTTATAAGAGAAGATACATGGGAGTCCATCAGAAAAACTGTCCTGATTATGTAAAGATTGCAGAGGCTTATGGTGCACAAGGAATCCGAGCCCAATCCATGGAAGAGCTAGAAAAAGCACTCAAGAAGGCATTGAATACAGAGGTGGCGACCGTGGTTGATATTACTATCGATCCTGAGGAGGATGTCTACCCCTTCGTGGCACCTGGAACGGGCTTGAAGGACATGATAACAGGAGCATAACCGTAGCGACAGGAGTATTGAATTGGATACAGATGACAGTCTTGCACAAGTTAACAACGAGTCGTGGCATATAGTAGCCGCCCTTGTTGAGAACAAGCCAGGTGTCTTGTTTAGAGTAACTAATTTGTTTAGAGCAAGAAGCTTTAATATCGAAAGTATAACCGTTGGGTCTACCGAACAGGTAGACCTATCTCGTATGACCATAACCACTAAAACTGATGAAAGGACTTTGGATCAACTTGTAAAGCAGCTTAGGAAACTAATCGATGTAGTTGAAGTAAGAGTTTTAAACACTTCAAAAACGGTATATAGGGAACTGGCGTTAATAAAAATGAAGGCAGAAGAGCCAACAGCTAGAATGGAAATCACCTCTTATGCTTCTATATTTAGAGCAAATATACTAGACATAGGCCGAGATACCATTATGGTGGAAATTACAGGGACACCCGATAAGATTGATGCCTTTAAGAACCTTGTCCACTCCTTTGGAATTATCCAGCTGGCAAGAACTGGTGTTTCCGCTCTTCCAAGAGGCGAGAGCATCTGAATGGTTGAGATGACTAATATCGTAAGGATTTTTGATACAACACTCAGAGACGGGGAGCAAACTCCTGGAGTATCAATAAATCCTGAACAAAAGTTGCAAATAGCTATCGAACTTGACCAATTGGGAGTAGACGTTATAGAAGCTGGTTTTCCTATTGTTTCGCAAGGGGAAATGCAAGCTGTAAGAAATATCAAAATGTCTGGATTATCTTCTGAAATCTGTGGTTTGGCAAGAACCCTTGTTACAGATATCGACTCAGTGATAAAGTGCGACCTAAATTACGTGCATACCTTTATCGCCACATCAGATATCCATATGCGGTACAAGTTAAAGATGTCCCCTGAGGAGGTGATAGAAAAGGCAATAAAGGCGGTAGAGTATGCCAAATCTCATGGATTGCGGGTAGAATTTTCTGCAGAAGATGCCACCCGATCAGATATAGCTTTTCTAACCCAAGTGTTTGCAGCAGCCGTAGAAGCAGGAGCGGATAGGATAGACGTACCGGATACCGTTGGCTATGCTACCCCAGAATTTATCTCTCATCTGGTTCAAGTCATAAAGAAACAGATTGATATACCGATAAGTTTGCATTGTCATAACGACTTCGGATTGGCTGTAGCCAATTCAATCGCTGGAATAAATGCTGGAGCAGCATGCGCTCATGTTACAATAAACGGTCTAGGCGAGCGAGCGGGCAATGCCTCTCTTGAAGAATTTGTAATGGCGTTGCAATGCTTGTACAAGAAGAAGCATAATATTCGTACAAAATTACTTTATGAGACTTCAAGATCTGTTTCTAATATTATGGGAATAGCTGTACAGGCGAACAAAGCCATTATTGGAGAGAACTCATTCGGGCACGAATCAGGCATTCATACACATGGTATACTTAACAATCCGCTAACCTACGAGCCCATCGATCCCGAGATGGTCGGTAGAAAAAGATGGTTACAAGCCGGAAAGCATGCTGGCGCACACGGGATAAGGGCAATGCTCCGGGATTTCGGTATAGAATGTAATGATGAGCAATTGCATAAAATAGTTGAGAAGCAGAAGAATTTGGCGGATAAGGGCAAACCCATAAGCACGGCTGAATTGCTTTCTATAGCAGGAGAAATATTACAGAATAACAAATTCGAAGAAAGATTCAAGCTTTACGATTTTCACATTGTTACCGGGATGAATCTTATTCCCACAGCCGTTGTTAGATTGAATACTGACGGTAAGGACCTCATTGCATCTGAAATAGGAGTTGGCCCAGTAGATGCTGCGCTAAAGGCCATACAAAAAATTGCGTCCGAAACAGCGAATATACGAATTAGAGAATACAAGCTCGACTCTATCACTGGCGGATCTGATGCACTAGCAGAGGTTTCTGTTAAGGTTGAGGATAAAAATGGAAATGTCGTTTCCGCACGGAAAGCAGGTGAGGATGTGGTCGTAGCATCGGTACAAGCGATGATGGATGCAATAAATAAAACGGTATTACGAAAGGTTCTATATTCAAAAGAATAAGACCTCTTTGAGGTGTCATTTTGAGCAAATATTGCATAACTATGATTAGAGGAGACGGCATAGGTCCTGAATTGATACATTCTGCAGGTCTATTACTTGACGCCATAGGCGCCAACTCAAATATAAGTTTCAATATAAAAAATATAGATGCTGGAGACGGCGCTATATCCAAATTCGGAAAGGCAATGCCGGATTGGGCGCTCCAGATAATAAGAAATTCCGATGCATGCTTAAAGGGACCAGTTGGTGAAAGTGCTGCTGATGTAGTTCTGGTTTTGAGACAAGTCTTGGACTTATATGCTAACATTAGGCCTGTTAAATCATTTCCGAATTTAAGAGGATTGTCAGAGACAATAGATTTGGTCATAGTGAGGGAAAATACTGAGGATCTATATTTGGGCTGGGAATTTGAAGCCGATGATAACACCATTATCACTTTAAAGCGCACGTCCGAAGGAGCCTCACGTAGGATAGCAGAATATGCGTTTAGAACTTGTGGACAGCGAAATAAGAAAAAAAAGGTTGTGGCGGTTCATAAAGCCAATGTCATGCGAAGAAGCGATGGATTATTTGCCAGAACTTGCAGGAGTGTATCCAAAAATTTTCCCGAGATCGAGTTTACAGAACAATATGTAGACGCTTGTGCCATGAATCTTATTCGTAAACCGGACGACTATGATGTTATAGTAACTACGAACATGTTTGGGGATATTCTTTCAGACGAAGCTATCCAGGTTGCCGGGGGTATAGGAATGGGGCCAGCAGGTAATATAGGCGATAACTTTGGGCTATTTGAACCCATCCATGGTGCAGCCTTCGATATAGCCGGTAAGAATATCGCCAACCCTTCATCGATTCTTCTATCATCGAAGCTAATGCTTGAGTGGCTTGCAGAAAAAAATGGGGATGCAGTTGCATTTAAGGAGGCACAGAAAATAGAGCATGCAATAAGAAAACTATTGATAGATAACAGGAAAACAGTCGATATAGGTGGAAGTTTGTCGACTTTAGAATTTACAAAAGCTGTTATAGATCTAATGTACTAGACGCATAATAAAGTCTAACCTAGATGCAGCTGTTGTGAGATTATATGTAAAGACCAATATCCAATGAAGGGTGGAATTTCGAATGGGATCTCCTGTATGCGCGTTAGTCAATTCGCTATTTGATTATTGGGTAGCCACCTAGAAGTATTACATGTAAAATGGGGATGGATACTATAGGCTGATATATGGGAGTAATTCGATAGCAAGCAATATGCAGGCAAAGAAATGGCTTGATAATGACGTTTCAATGGATCCTATCCTAAGCCATACAATAGCAGTGATAGGTTACGGTATTCAGGGTCGTGCTCAGGCAAGTAATATGAGAGATTCTGGACTCAATGTAATAGTAGGATTAAGAAAGGGAGGAAGTAGTTGGGCTTTAGCGGAAAAAGAGGGACACAAAGTTATGGAAATCGATAAGGCATCGAAACAGGCTGACATTATTCATGTTCTCGTTCCTGATATGGAACAATCGATAACCTACAGAAAATATATTTCCCAGCATTTGAGCAAAGAAAAAGCTCTGAGCTTTTCGCACGGAGCGGCTATTCACTGGAAGTGGATCGAGCCGCCGGAAGATATAGATGTTATAATGGTTGCTCCAAAGGGTCCAGGTCAAAGAGTTCGTGAACTTTATCAAGAAGGATTCGGCACACCCTCCTTAGTTGCTGTTCACCAGGACAGCTCTAAAGAGGCTTTGAAAAAGGTGCTAGCAATGGCTAAGGCTATAGGAAGTACACGCCCAGGCGTAATACAAACTACGTTCAAGGAGGAAGTCGAAACTGATTGGTTCGGCGAACAGGCAGACTTGTGTGGAGGCACACATGCCCTTGTGATGAATGCATTCGAAACCTTAGTTGAGTCAGGGTACCAACCAGAAGTTGCGTATTTTGAGTGCGTGCATGAATTAAAACTTATCGTCGATCTTATCCAAAAATATGGTCTAGCAGGAATGTATTCTCGGGTCAGTGAAACTGCCAGGTACGGCGGTCTAAGTCGGGGACCACGCATCATAGACAGTTCTGTGAAGGAAAGGATGCGAAAAGTCCTGAAAGATATTCAATCCGGTAGTTTTGCAGAGGAGTGGCTTAATGTCTATCAAAATGACGGGAAGAATGCTTTTAACAAATACATGCATAGTATCGAAAGTCACACAATAGAAAAGGTCGGCCAAGAAATGCGCGACATGATGTGGCCACCATCCTCGAAAGATAAAAATAGTTAATTCGGCCCTGATTTGCGTATATTTTTGTTAATATGATCAATAATAGTAGATAGCGGGGTTCCGGGGCCAAAATTGCCAGTGATTCCTTGCTCCTCCAAAATTCTTTTGTCTCGCTCGGGTATAATACCGCCACCTACTATCAATATGTCTTCGACCCCTCTATCTTTTAGCAACTTGGCCACCTTTGGAAAAATCGTAAGATGGGCTCCATTCAATAGACTCATGGCAACAACATCAACATCCTCATCTACCGCTATCTTTGCCACCTGCTCGGGTGTACAGAACAGGCCAGAATAAATAACCTCAAATCCAGCGTCTCTAAGAGCTCTGCATATTACAAGTGCGCCTCTATCGTGACCATCCAGTCCCAGTTTAGACACCAGTACTCGCAAAGGCCTCTGGACGTTTTCCGCCTCTTCTTGCTGTGCAGACATGAATGAATATCTCCTCCATTATCGGGGCTTAAAATGTTTATTATGATCTGCAAAATTGAGGTCGGTTTCTATTTATCATTCTTCTTATATGAGGTCCTTTATGGACTGCACCTACTCATACTTTAATAAGCTCTAAGGTAGGATTATATTGAAGTTTAATTGCATGACATCTGCTCAAGCATCTAGTATAGTAGAAGGTGTGCTGCAGGCTGACAGAAGATCCATTGCCAGAGCAATTTCTATTGTTGATAATAATGAAAACGAAGCTCGAGCTATAATCCAAGCCATTTTCGAGAAAACCGGAAACGCAAGAACTATTGGGTTAACTGGCTCTGCTGGGGCTGGAAAGAGTACTTTAATAGGCAAATTAATTCCAGAGTTTCATTCCCTGGGATACTCTGTCGCCATCTTGGCGGTAGATCCAACAAGTCCAATAACAGGAGGTGCTATTTTAGGGGATAGAGTAAGGATGCAATCTGTTACGAGTGACGATAGAGTATTCATGAGGAGTATAGGATCCCGAGGCTCTTACGGTGGCGTTTCGAGATCTCTTAGAAATATAATTAGGATTCTGGATGCCGCGGGGTATAATCTTATACTAATTGAAAGTATAGGTGCAGGACAAGTCCAGACAGAGATCTCTAGGCTAGTAGATATAACGGTGGTAGTTTTTACACCCTATACTGGGGACCACATTCAAAACGTCAAGGCAGGATTAACGGAAGTAGGAGACCTTTGTATAGTTAATAAGGCCGATTTAGAAGGAGCGGGCGTACTGTATCAATCTCTGCTTGAATTTATTTCAGATACCCGAAAAAAGCCTCGTGTTCTCAAGGTATCAGCGAGAACCGGCAAAGGAATGAAGGAACTCGCAGTAAATATTGATCAAATGCTAAAGCAGATGAATTCAAATCAAAAAGAGAGTGAAAAGAAAAAGTTGGAATTTGAATTGAGAGATATGATTTTAAGTACGATTGAAGAAAAGGTTTCTTCAATGTTGGATAAGAACAATAAGTATCACATTCTCATAGATAGACTCGCAAGCAGAAAGACAGACCCGTTTGAAGCAGCTGAAGAAGTTATGCGTGCAATATCTTGGTGAGCCGTCCTCGATGTCAATAAATTCTTTCAAGACCGACTCTGGTATTCCTGTCAAGCGAGTATACTCTAGGAAACTGGTACCGAGGAATACAGATGATGAAGAACCAGGTAAATTCCCTTACACTCGCGGATTATATCCCAATATGTATAGAGAGAGGCTTTGGACCATGAGACAATACAGTGGTTTTGGAAGTGCTGAAGAAACCAATAAGAGATTCAAGTTTTTGCTTGAACAGGGCCAAACAGGTTTATCCCTTGCCTTTGACCTTCCCACGCAGACCGGACGGGATTCAGATAATCCTCAATCAGAAGGAGAAGTAGGAAGGACTGGGGTATCAATCAGTTCCATTGATGACATGTTAACATGTTTTAATGGCATTCCCCTTGACAAAGTCAGTACGTCTATGACAATTAATTCTACGGCGTCAACTCTACTAGCTCTCTATGTCAGCGTCGCCGACGCGCACGGTGTTTCTCCGTCCCGGCTCCGAGGCACAACTCAAAACGATATCCTAAAGGAGTATATCGCAAGAAACACTTACATATATCCTCCGAAGCCTTCGTTGCGACTAATTGGTGACATGATCGAGTACTGCGCAAGAGAGGTCCCTCAGTGGTATCCCATAAGTATATCAGGATACCACATGCGAGAAGCCGGTTCCAATGCCATTCAGGAGCTCGCGTTTACGTTTGCCAATGCAACAGAATACATCCAGACATGTGTAGACAGAGGGTTAAGAGTTGACGATTTTGCCCCGCGTCTTTCCTTTTTCTATTGTTGCACAATGGAATTCTTCGAAGAAATTGCGAAGTTCAGAGCAGCCCGCAGAATATATGCGAATATAATGAAAGACAGGTTTCACGCCAAAAATGCCAAATCCTGGCATTTGAGGTTTCATGTGCAAACCAGTGGTGAATCCCTGACTGCACAGCAAGTTGACAATAACATTATCAGAGTTTCCTGTCAGGCTATGGCAGCTGCACTTGGAGGTTGCCAGTCTTTGCATACGAACTCAAGAGATGAGGCCCTAGCTCTACCGACTGAAGAATCAGTTAAGATAGCTCTTAGGACACAGCAAGTAATAGCAGCCGAAACCGGGATTACAAAGACAGTTGACCCTCTCGGGGGCTCGTATTACGTAGAGTATCTTACGTCTAGAATACAAGAAGAGGTTCAGAAATACCTCAAGAAAATTGACAGAATGGGTGGTGCTCTTGTGGCGATTGAAAAGGGCTTCTTCCAAGAGGAGATCAGGAGGAATGCGTACAATATGAAGAAAGAAATTGATGCTGAAAAGAGGATTATAGTTGGAGTCAACAAATTTCAGGATTCATCGAATGTTGAGCCTAAATTAAACGCCATTGATATGGAGATAGAGTCTAGGCAGAAGAACAAGCTAAAATACTTTAGAGATTCTCGCGACAAATCCAAATTCGAATATGCTCTCAGTTCTCTACAGAAAGCCGCCGAAAAACAAGATGAGAATTTGATGCCATACCTCATTAATGCCGTGAAGAATAAGGCAACACTAGGAGAGATTAGCGATTCATTAAGAGCCATATTTGGGATTTTTGAACCAAAGATAGTCTTCTAGGAAGCTGAATCGCTAGGTGACGTTAGATATACTCCATCTCTGCGGCGCCTAGGGTACGCTAAGCAGGCATTTGTATCTTGAATGCTTGCCATAGAGGTTAGAACACAACTTCAAACAAAAAATATTATATTGCTCTATACATTAACGACTTGGACTAATTATGCGGATAGACCATGTGGCAATTGCGGTTAATGATCTTGATGAGGCTGTCAAGAATTACAGGAAAGTTTTGAATGCTAACAATATAGAAGTTGAAGTCGTTGGAAATGAGAAAGTGAGAGTTGCCATGATAAATCTAGAAGATACTAGAATTGAACTAA
This sequence comes from Nitrososphaeraceae archaeon, assembly GCA_035759485.1. Taxonomy (GTDB): domain Archaea; phylum Thermoproteota; class Nitrososphaeria; order Nitrososphaerales; family Nitrososphaeraceae; genus TH5893. The sequence goes on along the minus strand of DASTUU010000312.1, from coordinate 19 downwards.
TGGAACCAACAGAGGGTAC
>DASTUU010000311.1:0-1357 GCA_035759485.1 Nitrososphaeraceae archaeon | reverse complement strand
GTCTCCAGATACTTGTTGAGCTTCTGCCATCTGACCTTGAAAAGGTATTGGTAGTATTTCTCCAGCGGTGACTAAAGTAACTGCTACTAATACTACTAGTACTGCTACTGCACTCAAGAATAAAGCACTATTGATTGTCGTTGTATTTACCATTTATTAGTACCTTGCTTACAAACTATAAAAGTAATTAAATCAAATATAACATAAAATCTAAGAACTAATTACATCCTGGGTATCATAAGATGTATTTACTCTCCGAGCCATTATCAGTTAGATCGCTACTAGTTATAACTGGAGCCTCAGGAGACTCTACCGAGAAATGAAGCGATGCACAAGGATGTTGAGCTTAGGTCTACCTGTGGCATACGGAGTTAGTCCTGGGCCCCCTTATAATGTGAAATACGGATTTAACAATACTATCCTTATGATTAACCATAACCAATTTGAATGAAGCTTAACACTAGATAACGTACAGATATGGCTTACTTAGGAATTAACGTGTGTAATACTCCTTCAGTCTACCGTGGTATATGGTGCTAATAGATTAACCTGTAGCATAGACTAAGGCCCAAATATTTTTACTATAGGAGACTCAACTGTATGCTTTGGTGCAATAGAGTCTACCCTCCATATGCTGACCTCTTCATAGTAGTAATACTAAACAGACTAGATATAGTGAAAATACTAAACAGAGCTTGTAGGTTTTTAATTACCTTCCGTGATACAGCGAGGTATATGCTGATTTACTAACGCTAGTGCCTCCAGGTTTACTCTGTTAATTCCAAATACCGAGATCTACCATTAACAAAATGTTAGAAGGACTTAATAATAACTCGTTCGTGTGATGGTTAAGTAGGACAAGATAAGAAGAAATGTCCTTGGATAATAGTAACACAAAATCCAGACTAATGGATTTAATCAAGAAAACAGGTATAGTATTTAGGCATGTAAAATTATTTTCAAAACTCGAATCTGAATATTATTACGATATTAAAAATGTGGAGTTCCAACCTGAGGGAATACATTTACTTGGTGAACTCCTAGTAGGCGAAATAGCTCAATATGGTGCAAAATCGGTAGGTGGATTAGAAATGGGTGCAGTATCGCTAGCGACAGCAGTAGTAATGAAAAGCACGTGGTCAGGTAATTATAACACAGGAGTAAGTGGGTTTTTCATAAGAAAAGAGCCTAAACAATACGGATTAGAAAAGAGGATTGAAGGAAATGTGAGACCTCCTATTGTGTTGGTAGACGATGTATTAACTTCAGGTAAAAGTGTAATGAGTGCAATAGAAGCAGTGAATAAGGAAGGTTATAGTGTCAAAGGGGTTGTATTTGTAATAGATAGGCAGGAAGG
>DASTUU010000310.1:0-1937 GCA_035759485.1 Nitrososphaeraceae archaeon | reverse complement strand
CCAGGACACACATACGTTTTTCTATACTATACAGAAGCTGAATCAGCAGATAGAGATGATATGACAGACGGAAAAGCTCCATTAGGTAATCGTTTATACAGATACGAACTTGTTAATGATAAATTAGTAGATCCTAAACTTCTACTAGATCTGCCAGCTACCCCTGGGCCACGTCATAATGGTGGTGCAATAAAAATAGGTCCTGATAATAATCTATATGTCACCATAGGAGATGTTGATGGTCATGAAACCCAATCTCAAAACCAGAGGGATGGAGGATTACCAGACATGACAAGTGGTATTTTAAGAATCACACAAGAGGGTAATCCAGTATCAGGAGATAGCATACTTGGAGATGAATCACCTCTAAATATGTATTATGCATATGGCATACGCAATAGCTATGGTATAGACTTTGATCCTGTAACAGGAAATCTATGGGATACGGAGAATGGTCCTGGTTATGGAGATGAGATTAATTTAGTAGACCCGGGATTTAATAGCGGTTGGACAAAAGTACAAGGTATATGGTTAAGAGGTGGGGTAGATACAGAAGCACCGCAGTCCGAATCCGAAGCAGCCCCAATGAATCCAGAAAATTTGGTGGAGTTTGATGGAAAAGGAGTATATAGTACTCCAGAATTTACATGGTGGCATACAGTAGGCCCTACTGCCCTACAATTTCTTCACTCTGACAAATTGGGAGCACAATATCAAAATGATATGTTTGTGGGTGATGTTCACAATGGTTACCTTTACCATTTTAAGTTAAATGAGGATAGAACACAATTATTACTTACAGGAGAACTTGAGGACAAACTGGCAGATACAGATGAGGAATTAACACAAGATACTGGAGTAGACGGAGAAGGTATAGTTTTTGGACAAGGCTTTGGTGGAATTACAGACCTTAAAGTTGGGCCTGACGGGTATTTATATATGGTTTCTATTGGACAAGGAAAGATATTCAAAATATCTCCAGTAGATAATGGTGTCGACATTTCAACTAGCTTAAACAATGAAGATGAAGAAAATATGCAAGACAATAATAATAACAATAATGATATCTAAGTATTGTCGTATTTGGGTTTTAGTTTTTAGTTTTTGTTTTTCCTCAGCATTATATAGTATACCAATTCAGGTTTCTATAGCGAGACAAAAAGCAAACCACCTATACATAAGAGAAGTAAGTAGAGGGGATGGTGGCAGTTGACAGATGTTTTCAGCCACAGAATCGAAATCAGGAACTAGAACACCACATGAATACATAAGAGATACCCTAACTTTTAGTTATCATGAATGCGTATCATGTAGAAATAGAACGAACCTTACCTGCATAAAATGTGGTTATTGCTATAGCTGCCATTGGAAGAAAGAGGGAGCAGAAAAAAGACTCCTTGATAGTACCTTAAATGAGATTTTCCCCTTGTCATCACGTTCTACTAGGAAAAATACACTAACGGTCAAGGACGCCAAAGATTCACCACTATCACTGCAACATCCGCAGCAACTAATAGTTGATGTATATGTTAGAACATCTGAGCCAATATGTACTTACCATAGATGTGATCACAAGTTCTCGCTTCACGGCCAAAGTAACCATGATTGCAAATGCAAGCATCTTACAAACAAGACACTAGGGATATTCGTGAGATGCCATTGAAAGATAGCCACACCCATAAGAAAACTCCAGAATTAAAAAAGTATTCCCAGAAATTAAGATAGATAGCTTAGTTTCCAAACCCATATCATTGAGAAATCTGCAAAGAACAATTGATAGGCACTCGAACCAATGTACTATTGCACTATATACGGAAGTAACTTTACCTCTTATCCAACATTTCTTCCTACGGTTAATAATGCTGAAACCTTATCTGCAATAGTCTCTACACTGATAGGTTTAGTAGTAAACCCGTCAGCTCCATAGTCTAAGACTC
>DASTUU010000309.1:0-10964 GCA_035759485.1 Nitrososphaeraceae archaeon | reverse complement strand
AAAACTGCTACTACATTCCGAAGACGGCAACAGAAAAAACCAGTAGCAACCGTAACATAATACAAGAAAAGGTGATGTGGCCGTAGTCGAAATCGAAATTGCAATCAGGGCATTGGATCATCATATAGAGAGGCTTGAGGCAAAGCTATCCTTTCTAATTAGATCGTATGGCGATCCCCGCGAAGATTCATTGTATCAATATCAGAAAAAAATTGCTACTGTCAAACAAGAGATCGACGATATGACTGAACAGAGAAGGGCGCTTAATAGACGGAGGCAAATGAGTATTATCAGATATTCGACAATTTAAGCAACAAATGATGCTCACCATAAAACAGAGGATCGTTGATTATCCTAATATTGGCGAAGTTATTCTAAAGCTGAGCCTTGATGGTTATCATAATATCTCAAGATCGTTGAAACTCTTGCATTAAACTGTGGCAGAAATGGAATCGACTTCTAATAGACGAAGGTGGCTTTTGACACTTTACAGAATAGCAAGAGCTATTGGAATGCGAGAACACAATCAATATATCCTCAGAGAGAGATTTAAAATCGAAGATTTTGTACTGCCACTGCGAAAGAATCTGTGAAAGCATTTGAAACTACTCAAAAAGGGGAAATCCATAATGACAGTTAAAGAGTTATGCCCTTAAGGAACAGAAATGACTTTCCATTTACTTTATTAAGCATTTGTGGGAGAATTTTATGCACAGCTTGTTATGGTCACAGAAAATGACGTGAGGAAAAGCACACTTCAAGCTTCCCTTCATGCAAGGAAATACAGGGTAATGATTGTTGATGATGAAGTGGATATCACAGCCATTTTCAAGCTCGGGCTCGAACAGAATGAATTCATTGTAACGACATTTAATAATCCTCTTGAGGCTCTTTCAAATTCAGACCTGGATTGTATGACCTTTTAATTTTAGACATCAGGATGCCTGGTATGAATGGGTTTCAACTATGTCAGAAAATTAGAAATATTGATGACAAAGATATGTTTCCTGACTGCCTTTGAGGACTACCTGGAAGAGTTCAAGGCTTTGTTTCCGTCGCTAAATGAAGTAAAGTGTTATTTGAAGAAGCCAATTACAATCCAAGAGTTGATAAAACGTCTGCAAGACCTGGCAAAATCATGATGTCCAAGAGCATCATCTGAAACCGCTTTCCGCTGTGATGAAAATGTCAGTCATCATAAGCTTCTTTCAGACATGCCAGCTATGTATTGGATAAATACTCTCATCGACGCTTTTTTATTTTTTCGCTTTCAAAAAAACTGCTTCATCTCACAATATGTCCCAAGATCCCTTAAATTGAGTATCCGTAATATTAGGCAGAGGTCACCTTCTTCTTCTTCTCTTGATATTTCTAACTGTTATGTTATGACATTTCATTAGTTGTATGGTAGCTCATATTCAGGTCTTGATATTATCAGTAAAATGAATGAGACTGAAGCAATAGATGAAGCTCATCTATTGCACCTCGGCGTCACCATCTGAATCTTTTATATCATTATCGTGGAAGTTGACAAACTTTAGATGATGCTAATCGTTCCAGTAAAAAAGGCAAGACAATTGAATCATATCCTAATAACTCACGATAACTGACGAACTACCACAAATAAGAATATTACAGTATATCCTCTAATGAATATATAAGGGTTGAAACTTCTCGTTCATGGTAATTTAAGTATAAACTATTTCTATTCCACAATTTGATAAAATATCTTAGAATTTCTAATAAAGGATGCCAGGTTTTTCAATTCTAGCCTTTGGTAGCTACAAAAACGGTAGTACGTATAATGGCAATGTCCATACTGACCCTTGCTCCCGCAGTAGCATTAGCTCAGCCTATCCCAACTCAAACTGTAACTTCGCCGGTAATAATTGGCAGCTACACGATCCCACCAACTAGCAATCTATTGACTACTCCTGGCGCAAAATCTGACGATTGTGAGTATTGGACGAATACAGAGGTCGACGATGACAGTAAGATAGTAACAAGTCAGCGACAATGCCACACAGAGAGCGAACAATTTCACAGCCAACAATTTCACAGCCAGCCGTCCCAAACCAACCCTCTCCTTACTAACCTTCTATCAAACCAGCAGTGAAGCAAATAGCCTAGCACCAAACCGTGTAATGTAAGAAACCATTCATCTTCTTTTTTCCGTTTTTTGGTAATACCAAAGTCTATCTCTCAACGACTGATCTAACCAGGAGATGCATTGCACTAGAAATCAATTGAGCTTTTCAATACACGATTCGAATGAAGAAACAGATGAGGAAAAAAGATTTAATCGATTCTACGATTGATGGATAAGCAAAATCTTGATCCAATAGTAAACAAACATTTCAAATTGCAAATCAAATTCTTCAAAATAGAACCAAAAGATGTTGATGATAATAAGTTGCAAGCACTTTTTTTAGACTAAAAATGAGTAGAGCAGTAGGAGAGGGGATATACATAGAAGACACACACACAGACTCAATACTAAGATCAAAACACTCAATGTTTTATCGCATGTAATGCTCAAGCACAGATTCCAGAATGAATCATGAAGCAGCCGTGAATATTCTTATAGAGGGATCAACCCATAACCCTTATGTCATCTGAGGAGCGTAATCTCTTCGGACATTATGAGAGTGTCCTCTCTGTTATTGCTTTCGCCAGCTTTTGCGATAACGCTGATCGCAACAACAATTATTGTAATTCTTTTTACTACTACTACTAATTTACCAACAGTAGCAAACGCACAACAAACATCACCAAACAGTGATCAAGCAGTGACTCAGAAGACTACATCAGAGTTTCAAAACACACAGGATGGCTTTAGAGTACGGGTGCCAGAGGGCTGGGTAGTTCGGGATTTGCATAATACAGGCTTCAGGTTGTTATCTGAGGTATTACAAGGTTATGGAGTACTTGCACAACTCTGTCCGGAAGGGCAGCAGCAACAGGCTCTTAATAATGTAGGGGACAGCAGCAGCAATTCATCTAGCAGCTGTCAAGCATCTCCAGGAGAAGACATCATACACATTATTCGATATCCTAACTTGGGTGCTAGGCTTGGATTTGCTCCTGAAGATATTTTTACTATCATCAATAGAGACACGATACCCAACACTATTCTAGCATATCATATGCAAAAGCTTCAGGAAGTTGGTTATCGTGACATTAGAATTCTAAACAGTATAGATACGACGATCAATGTTATTAGTACAGGCTTAAATAATAATAGAATAGCAACATCAACTGTTCCAGCCAAACTTGTAGAAATGACATACAGCACTAACTCTGCTCCCAATGAGACAAGAACAGGTTATTTCATGTTAACTGCTACAGCGGCAACACCTCGTAACCTGGGAGATATAACAGGATATAGCATCTTTTATGAAGGTGAGACAGATACAACTCCATCTGGCAGTTTACCACTAACGCTATCGCCAGCATCAATCAGTCAGGTATTAGATTCGTTTGAGTTAATAGCAGCCGCCACGCAGCCTCTTGCAGTTGAAATCAGTTCAGATGACTCCGAGGGAGTTGCACCAGCCACTTTTGATTTCGAAGCGGATGTAACAGGTGGCATGGAACCCTTTACCATTAGCTGGGGCTTTGATGAGGATAGCGATGAGGAGGATGAGGAGGATGATGATACTGTTGATCATACATTTGATGAACCGGGTAATTATACAGTCAGTGCTACTGTCAGAGACTCTACCGGTCAAACTGTATCTGACAGTATATTGATTACCGTTGAGCCACCACCGCCACTAACAAGAGTCAATATTATTTCAAATGATACAGAGGGAGTTGCACCAGCCACTTTTGATTTCGAAGCAAACGCAACAGGCGGCGCTGAGCCTCTCACTTATAGCTGGGATTTTGATGATGGTAGCATAGAAGAAGATGACGACGCAACTTTTGATCACACATTTGACGAAGCTGGTACATATAATGTGGATCTTACTGTCACAGACTCTACCGGTCAAACTGTATCTGACAGTATATTGATTACCGTTGAGCCACCACCGCTACCATCGCCACCACCGTCACCATCACAGCAACCATCGCCACCGCCGCCACAATCACCCTTAACAACTGAAGAACCAGAATGATCCCTCATATCCAAATGGTTGTATACCGCCACTTTTTCACTACACATACTCTACAGCGATGACGACGATGTTTCTAAAGGCTTCAAAGTGCTGAGACCAGATCCGCCTCGGCTTGAACCTGATAATAATGATGGCATGAGACGTGAGAGCGGAAGCGATCGGCCTAAGCTTAATGATACTACTAAGCAATTAATGGCTGAACATTGCGATAGAAAGATCATAAAGTCTGAAGCGATATCAATGTAATAGTATTAAGAATCCTCTGCTTTGACAGATGCTCATGAAGGAAGCTGATCAACTTAACCAGCCTTATGAGATGCAAAACAAAAGAGCTCTTTATCTTCAATAAAGTGCAATAATACGTTGTACTTATGTCAAGTGTGAAAGATGATGTAAAAGATGCTGGAGACAAGTTGAAGGCAGCGGGAAAGGCAGCGGGAAAGAAGATAGAGGACCCAGATCGCGATGCAAACTCGGAATACAACAAGGAAAAGGTCAAGGAAAAAGTAGAGGACCTCTAAGCTAAATCACACAGCTCATACTCAAACACTCAAATTGCCAAAAGCTTTTTTTTAATTTCTTTTCTCTTTCAGGATGACCGTAAAGTTAGTTATATAATCTCTCATCTGGAACAATATAACGCTTCTAGGATGACTTGAGCATTACATCGTATGGTTTTCCAATGGCAGCGTGAATGTAAAAATTGCACCTTTTCCATCAATGTTGTTTTCACCCCAAATCCTGCCGCCATGTGAATCTATAATATTTTTGGATATGAATAGTCCAAGTCCAGTACCTTTCTCAGACCTTGTAACAAATTTGGCAAAGAGGTTTGGCAATACTTCTGGATCGATTCCAGCACCGCTGTCTTTGATTGTCACGATAACATGAGAATCATCTTTTTTGGTAGCGATAGATATAGGTCCCTTCTTTGTGAATTTAATAGCATTCTCCAACAAGTTCCAGACCACTTCCGCTATTCTGTCTTTATCTCCTCTCAGTAGAATGCTAAAGGACGAGTAGTGTATCTGTATGTCTTTATCATCACTTCTTATCTCATCTTCAGCGTCTTGTACTAGTGGCGATATTACATCATTCAGATCAAACTCTCCAATATTCAGGTGAAAATTACCACTCTCAATTCTCGATATTTCAAGAATGTCCGATGATAGCCTTTCCAATCGGCGTGCATTTCGAATGATTATTGCTATCTCATCTTTTGTCATCGTTATCGACTCTTTTTCATCAGCCAGGTCGTATGCTTTTAGCTCTGCCATGCCCAGTATTGGCTGTACAGGTGTTCGCAATTCATGGGCTGCTATATTGATAAACTCCTCCTGCATCTTATCATGAAGAGCGAGTTTTTCATTTGCAATTCTCAGTTGCTCATACAACTCTGCTTGATTCCATAGATTTTCAAAAATAGCGACGAGTGGCTCTACCGTAGGCTTGCTGTTTGAGAAAGTTGCTAACCCAATAGCTTTCTGAAAATCACTGGTAGAATCATCTTTAACCTCGATTATGAGAGAGTACTTCTTATCGACAATTAGAAGGGCGAATATGGATCTGCTCGATTTTTGGTTTGGTTGTATTGCAACTCCTTCTTCTTCTAATTGTGTTAGTTCTTGCTTTATTTTCGCATCAAATGGCGAGAGAAGCATTACTTTTATACCTCTTTTTGCAGAAATGTTGCCCAGAATCCGTATTGTCCCAATATCTATTTCCCTGAGAAATGCTTGAACTGTAGGTAGAATTAGAAGCACTTCTTCATTGGCCGATTTTACTAAATCAAGATACTGTTGCTGAGTTTTCTGTGGGTTGATGATGACTTCTATCCTTGAATTTTCAATTCCTTCTTCAATTTCTCTTATTCTATCTGCTGCATCAATTCCTTGTGACCAAAGTTGCTCAAATAGGGAATTGAATTGCTTAATGTATGGCCGCTCGCTGCTGATAAGAACACTTGAAGCAATAGATCCGCGTTCCATATTAGATACTGTAAAATTAAATTCCTTATCTGTAACGCCAAAGTTCAAGGGGGTCGATCTTAGATGTTTAATTTCTACACCCAATTCCAAAAATCTTTGAACTATATCTACATCCTCTTTGGTATTTATTGTGCCAATCCATCTTACACCCTTATGTTCACCTCTTTGCACCTTTTCTAAGACCCTTCTTAGGGGATCATAGGCGATGCGTTCTATCATTTTCAAACCACCAAAGTCTGAACAGACCCACAAATGGTCTGATGTTTCTATGACTTGTCTTGACCTTGAAACAATATCCTCGGGAGAATCGATTATCTTCGTAACTTGTGGTGTTATCTTCTCTTCTTCAATTCCTACTATCCCTTCTTCAATTTCTCTTATTCTATGGTCAGCAGGTATTGCTTTATTCCATAAGGTTTCAAAGAGATATTGCTGCTCTTCTACTAGTGATTTTGCAAAGCTAATGATTAATTCTGGGATAGGTTTTGAATCTTCATATACAAGAGCAATAGCAACGTATTCACTCTCATGTACTCCAAAGTTTCCTTTAATGCCAGCCAAGTGTCGTAGCTCGGCATACTTATTCAACTCCTTACAATAGACAAGATTTCCCTCGGTTATTTCCGTGAGGTATCTATATTCTACCCCCTTTGCAATTGCGTGAAGTATTGCTTTCTTGAATTGTGGAACTCTAACCAGAGAATGAGGAGCTAGCCAGTCTCCACATACATTGATTCTTTTCTTCGCGTTGGCAATAAACTGTAAGGCAGCGTTAGTAGTAGCTTTTTCTCCATGAAGAACAGTAGTTTTTTCATCATCAAGCATCGCCACTGAGTGAACGGCTAAATTTGAGCTATATCCTATATAAGAAAATAGAGCATAAACTTCTAAAACACTTACCTATCGCCTTCTACTAAACATTCGCGCAAATTCATATAGTATGATTGGACTCCAGCTCGTGATTCGATAGTCTGTTGTCATCTAGTAGCATGATTTGTGAATTTCATAACAGGTTATTAGCTAATCGGATGAGTGAGTTGCAATGTCAAACGTCATGGCAATCATAACAAAAGATTCCAAAGCATCATAGACACATATAGAGTTACTTACCCTATGATGACATGAATTCTCAGAAACTACAACCACGCAATGAATGCCATTGCCAACTTAGAGAATTTCACTTGCTGTTATGGTTCTCAGACACAATCGCGATAGAAGCTTCGACTTGAATGACATCTTAAACAATGAATCTTTGCAGCCAATCATTTTTAGGATTTTTCGATGATGAAGCAAAAACCATGAAGTGATGTTGCAGGGCATAGATGTGATGATCCAGGTATTATATCGGACATATGCATAATCTAGTAAAGTTTGACGTTTGACAGGACTCAGATGTGATGAAGCCTAATAAGCGTTCAGATCGGATGAATAAGAATTTGCTTATAAAAAATATCAGGATTCAATAGATAAATGATTTAGCATCCATTAAGATGCTCAATTCAATCATTAAGAAGCTTATGGCTTGTTTTCTAAGTTGAGTTGAATTTCCATAAGGGTCTTACTGGCCAACACACAATAACAAGACAGTTGTGCGTAAAATCCAATCAAAAAATAAGAATAGAGCGGAATGTAGACTTATTTACAATCTAGTCCTTGCTTTAGATTCTCCAAATTTTGTTGCATCTTTTCAAGATAACCTATTCCTGCATTCTGCTCATCTTTGTTGACTCCCTCTATTGGACTTAGCACCAACACTTTTCCGTTCGGAATTTCGTCTGCAATTACCTGTGCATTTCTTGGGTCAAGTAAGTCTTCAGAGTAGATTACATGGATACCATACTGCTTCGCAAAATTGACCAATCGCTCTAGGTTTTGCGGCCGTATTTCGCCTTCAGGATCTTCACCTAATATCGTATGCTGATGTAATCCATATCTATTTGAGAAATAGCTAAATGCAGAATGGAAAGCAAGAAAGTCAGTCTTTGTACAGGTAGATAGCTCAGATTCTATTTTTGCGTCTAGAGAATCTAACTGATCTAGGTAGGCCTGTGCATTTTGTATGTAATAGTCAGTATTTTGCGGATCTGCCTTAATCAGCCCATTTCTAATCAGTTCAACTTGCCTCTTTGCTAAAAGAGGGTCAAGCCATGTATGAGGATCATGATTTCTATGGTCATCTGTGAGCAACGGGAGACCTTCAGAAGCATTTACTTTTAGCTTTGTTTCAATCTTGTCAGCCCATTTGTCAATGCCAGCCCCATTGTAAACAAGTAGGTCGGCAGACAACAATCCTTGGATTTGCTGTGTTGTTGGCTCCCAGTCATGAGGCTCAACTCCAACTGGAACCATTGTTGTTACATTGACCTTATTTCCGCCTACATGTCTTGCAAAATCATAAAGTGGAAAGAAAGATGCTACAACATTAGCAGTACTATATTGGCTTGCACTTAGAGATTGAGCAGTAGTGCTATTATCAATTTGGCTTGCATTTGAGATTACGGGGTTTGGTGACAGTAATCCCCCGGAATAAGCAACCCAGATCATTATGAGTGGTATCACTATTGCAATAGTAACTAGTGCCATCCTTTTTTCATTCATGCTAGATGCGTAAATTATTAAGAATATAAAGTTATGTTAATAAGTATTGCTATAATATATATAAAATATTAATAATCGCATATTTTCCTTGCCTAATCTACTTCAAATCATGCTGCAAGTATGGCCTTTTCCTTAACAATCGCTTATTTTTGCAGGCTTCTTAATTTTTTTGATTCTTCACGTGTCTCGTCTAATGTTTTATGCATTGCATCAAGCAGGAAAGCAAGTTCAGTGTCAGAGTAGGAAGACAGAAGTTTATACATTCTTTCCTGCAGTGGAGTGAAGATCATTCCAAGTTTTCTTTCCAACCTCTTGTTTCTGATAGGCTCAATAATTGTTCTACGCCTATCTTTTGGGTCGTTTGTCCTTTTTACATAACCTGCATTTTCCAATCGATCAATAATTCCCGTTACTGCGCCAGTAGTCAAGCCAGTTAGCTCAGCTAGTCTGCCAGCTGGCATAGCTCCAAAACGATAGATAAGATCCAAGCATTTGTGATCAGTAATATACAAACCAAGAAAATTTGCGACGGCTTGGTGGAACATTATTGTTTCAGTGGACATCTCTCTAAATTTATCGTTAATTGCTTCAATGATTTCTTCCCTCTTCATGGTTATAAATTAATAAAGAAAAAGATATATATTAGTTTTTCATTATCTTAGTTATTAAGATAAGGAGCAAGTAAGAGAATATGGCTTTGATGAAATTGCAAAGACGTTTCAAAGATATTGGCATAGAAGGGAGAAACGCCCGTTGGTATGACAATAATACTAGAAGGCATAGATTGGGAGAGATGAAGGAATATGCAAAAGAAGTAGCCAAGCAGGTTCATGATGGGAGCTTAGTTTTAGAGGTAGCTCCCGGGCCTGGTTACCTTGCGATTGAACTCGCAAAGCTAGGGAATTATAAAATTATTGGATTAGACATTAGCAAAAAATTTGTCGAAATTGCTCGAAGAAATGCAAAAAATCGGAAGTTGAAGTCGAGTTTCGACAGGGTAGTGTTGCAGATATTCCATTTCCAGATAATACATTTGATTTCATTATCTGCACTGCTGCGTTTAAAAATTTTAAAGATCCTTTCGCAGCGTTAAGTCAGATATACAGAGTATTAAGGTTAGAGGGTACTGCTCTGATTATTGATATGAATAGTATGACATCCAACCAACAAATAGACATGTACACAAAGAATTTGGGAGCAAACGCTATAGACAGATTCTTTATGAGATTCATTTTCAAGTATTTTCTCAAGAATGGTGCATACACAAAAGACGAATTTGTCAACTTAATTTCTAAAACAGCATTTAAAGAATACGAGATCAAAGCAGAAGGAATAGGTTTCTATATTTATTTAAGAAAATGAACTTTAGCAATCATCATGTCAATAATGTGTCAGGTTATTGGATTTATTTTTTGTTTCATTTTCTACTAACCATTAGTAATATTTTTCGAGTAGTAAAGTCTATTGCTCCAGTCAGTACCCTCTTAGTTTAGGAAAATGTTAATCCCAAGCTTGGGACCCACGCCTGGGAATCGTCTAGGGATTCTTATAGATAAGATCACATGTTATTGGCCAAGATGATTAGCCAAAGAATTGTGTATGCATTCGTAATCGCAGCAATAGCCGGTATTTCTTCCCTTGCGATCGCAATGAGCCTTTTTGTACCATTCTCATCAGGACAACAAGAAGCAATGGCGCAGCAAAATGAAACCACGACGACAATGACAGCAAATCAGTCAATAACGCCGACAGCTTCAAACAATAAGAACTTCACTCTCTTTAACACAGAGGTAGAGGGATTAGACGAGACGTACATCTACTCTCTTCCTGTAATTGTAGCCAATAGCGGCGACAGTGTGACAGTAAGCCTCCACAATGTTCCAGAGGCAGCTGGAGAGGAGACAGAAGGCGCGACAGAAGAAGCAACAGAAGGCGGAGAGACTGAAGATACTACAGAAGGAGGAGCTGAAGAAGCAACAGAAGGCGGAGAGACTGAAGATACTACAGAAGGAGGAGCTGAAAATGCAACAGAAGGAAGACATTCATTCACAATCGATGCCCAGCCATATAGCGTGGACATAGATACTGCAGGAGGCGAAATTGGAAATGCAACATTTACAGCAGATCAAGAAGGGATCTTCCAATACCACTGCAAGTACCACCCTCTGACTATGACTGGACAGCTTGTGGTGCTTCCATCGCCAGCAGCTTAATCTCTACCAACAACATGATGACATATCGGTGATGTATAAAAAAA
>DASTUU010000308.1:0-1043 GCA_035759485.1 Nitrososphaeraceae archaeon | reverse complement strand
ATATTTCAGTGTTGAAGGTTACACCCATTAATAGGCAATATATACTACCTCCTTAATTAATGGACAATAATAGTAATTATAACCGAAGTAGAAAATTCAATAACTTCTCACTTAGTCCTTTTGCTATTATGAGGAATATGGCTTCATGGCAGCAACAATCTGCCACGGCATGGACGGAGACATACAAAGAATTTGCTGCACATTCGCAGAAAATATCTGAATCCTGGTCAGATGCTCTTTGGAAGACATGGACAGGCAAAGAAGGTCTTCCAAAAGAAAACGCATCATTACAAGGTCATATAGATAACAACAATAACAATACATATAAGGAGAACAAAAAGAAAATGAGGGCTCTTGTTCTGCAAGGAGGGGGAGCAATTGGAGCGTTTCAAGCTGGTGTTTTCAAAGCATTATACGAAAAGATTACAAAAGAAGACAAAGAAGATGGAAATGAAGGAAAACCATTATTTGACATTGTTGCTGGTACTTCAATTGGTGCAATAAACGCTGCTGTGCTGGTAAGCCATGTCGTCGGGAATAAAACATGGAAAGGTTCAGCAGAAAAACTTGTGGAGTTTTGGGAATATCTGTCATGTCCTACTCCAGATATTACGAAAATGTCTGCTAACTGGAAAAAAGAACATGACAAAAATAATCCTAAAGCCGCATCAGCAGAAGCTGCCAGGAGATATTATTCAGTAAAAGAATTCTTAAAGTCAGGAGTGGATAAAGTATATTCTCCATTGCCACCTAGAGAAGATGAGAAATTCTTTGACCAGGAAAATAAGAGGGCTCTTTATAACAAGCAGCCACTGCAACAAAGTATAGAAAAGTTTGTAAAATTCCCAATAGCAACCAATTATGAGAAAGGAGAACCTAGACTACTTATCGTGAGTGTTGAGGCGACAGAAGGTGTACCGGTAGCATTTGACAGCTACGAAAAAGATGATGGTATCAAAATACAACATGTAATGGCAAGTGCATCGTTGCCAGAATTTTATGATTATGAAGAGATATCTGGACACAAGTTTTGGGATGGAGGA
>DASTUU010000307.1:0-1390 GCA_035759485.1 Nitrososphaeraceae archaeon | reverse complement strand
AGGTGATGACATTGCAAAGCCTTGTTCAGGCCGTAAATCATCTACTTCAACTATGAGATATTCTCTAAATTTATCAGCAATGCCTGCGGAGGGAGATAGAAAATTTACAACTGTATTGCGTCCACCCCGCTCAATACCTTGATTGTTACTCTCTTTATAGGAGGCTCTCTGACAACAGGCACAGGATGGTTCAGAAACAGGTATCATTGGAAATGATCATTCAGCACTGCAAATGGAGTATTCCTTTGAGGGAATGTTTGCTGCTATTATCTATGTCTACACTAAACTAGCCGATTGGCTTAGGAATCCTGCAAGGGAACAGTTTGTTAGGGCTCCTGCAGTATTCTATACAGTACCCCAGTACGATGCCGTGGGTGTTCCTATAGATCAGGTGATCAAGATTGTGTTTACTGTTACTATGAAAGGCAGCACTGTCAACGACACCAATATCACATTGGCTCCAACATTGGGGGGTCCTAATGTTGCAACTACTGTAGCATTGATTCCAAGTAGCATGGCAGCAACCATAACGCCCACATCCAGCTTGTCGAATGGCACTTCCTACACCGTAACAGTCACAACGAATGTCCAAGCTTCCAATGATGTCCCAATTGCAACGCAGTATCAGTTCTCGTTTACTACTGTTGCAGCATAGCATAGGGAGTGATAAGAATGATTTCGAATCATAAACATCCTGATGGCAAGACCTGCCCAATCTGTACTATCATAGAGCATGAAAGAAGGAAAAGGCTAGCCGAGTTTGCTGGTACTATCGGGTGGGGAATATCATTCTAGCAGCAAGAAGGTTACTCCTGTGTTTCCTATGAATCGGAACAGTCTGAATCTGCTATGTCTACTAGACCAGATGGACGCTTTGTTTTAATGGGATTTTCAACAGAAGAGCCCTTTACAATCTCTCCAGAGATCCGCATCATAGGCTCTACACAAAATGATAGAGAGCACCTTTATGAAGCATTAGACTATGCTGGAAGAGGTAAGGTAAGAGTAATGACTGAAATATTTCCCTTAGAAGAAATTAGCAATGCATACGACAAAGTAGCTAACGGAAATGTACGGTTTAAGGCAGTAATAGAGCCTATCAAATAAATTAACTTACTATTATAACATTAAGGAAATAGTAAGCGAATAAAAGTGTCTAATATAATAGAACCAATCTGAAAGCTAAATTCTGAATAAAATGGAAAAAGCCTATTTCAAGTAGTAGGCATGTACTGCATATATGCATACATATTATGAAACTTGACATTCTATTTTAATAAGCAATATAATATCATGTTAGTTATTAACTATGCAAGGAAACGGTTAATGGTAACAAATGAAGTTATATCAGAAATTAACATTAATTACTGCAATTCTCGGTCTTATCCTT
>DASTUU010000306.1:0-3642 GCA_035759485.1 Nitrososphaeraceae archaeon | reverse complement strand
CGAACTGCTGTACATACTCCTCCTTGAAGTTTGGTTCCTTCCTATTGACCATTGATTGTAATAGCCAGCCACACCATAGTGAGGATATAAGAGCATGGCCCGACTTAATGTGAATCTTATCATAGTAGGGTTTGCTGCCTTCGGGTCAGAGGGAAATTCGTGAACCAGTTTGTCTAGGAGTTTGTCAAAAGGCTCGTATATAGGAGGATAATCTTCAACCGTCTGTTTCTCTACGTAATCGACTATCTCCTTCTCACGCTTCTGTAAATACTCTTCAATCTCGAGGATTCTCGATTCTGGAATGTCGTCTGGCCCAAACCTGTCTGTCGTCTTATCTGTCATCTAAACTCTGCCCTACCAAAAGCTGTCGAGCTTCTTATCCGCTTGCTCCCTAGCTGACTGACTACCGTTATCCCACTCCTGCTCTGTCAATAAGTTGACCATTATTGATCACTGCTCCGATCTTCCTAATATTACTAATATCCTCTAATGGATTGTCAGATAGCACCACCATATCTGCTTGCTTTCCTACTTCTATAGTACCTACATCTTGCTCTATACCCAGGGCCTGAGCCCCGTTCCTAGTTGCTACTTTGATAACCTCCATCGGGGGAATCCCTGCCTCTACCAGAAGTTCAAGCTCATGGTGTAGGCTGGCCCCTGCCACCAAATCAAAGTTTGGAATATCAGTACCTGATAGTATGGGAACCCCAGCATCGTACAGCATTTTTGTAAGCTGCAGTATCTTAGGCCAGAGATATTCATACTGCGGTTCTTGCTTTATCATGGCTTCATATATGTCCAGTGTTGGATCTACGGGAATGCTGTGACATGCTAGAGCCTTTATCATTTCGCTGATTTCAGGTCCATGCAGGTCAACCAAGTCGAGCCACAGGAAATGGCTGAAGGAGCCACCACCAGCCTCTAAAAACTTCTCTCGGTTAGCCTCTGATAATAGAAATGGACTTACAGGAACGCCATGAGTAAGGGCGTCAATGTGATTGACTGCCGTTTTACAGTCTCCAACACCAAGGTTAGCAGCATAAGTCCAACTTGTTAGATACAGGTGTCCTATAACCTTTATTCCATTTAGATGAGCTTCATTTATTGCCGCCTGTACTAGCTCTGGAGTAAGTCCTACATACAGCTTGACATAGTCCACACCGGCTGTTGCCTGAGTACGAACTTCCTGTCTAATATCTTGTTCTGTCTGAACTTGTCTTTCTACAAAGGGGATCGGAATTTGTGGAGTATTAAGCAATTGTCCTGCTGTGAAAAGTTGTGGTCCCACTATCTTTCCCTCAGACACATTTTCTCTGAGAGCAACAGATTGTTCAGTAGGACCCCCAGGATTTCTTATGGTAGTGACGCCATGAGTCAAAAGCATAAGTAGCATATATTCAGACTCGTTTTGATTGTACGAGTTCTTACGTACATTTGCAACATGTGCATGCATATCAAACAGCCCAGGTATGATGTATTTGCCAGTTAGGTTAATGACATTTTTGGCTGTAGAAAAATTAAGATCATATCTGTTTGCTGCTTCACTAGATAGATATGCTATTCTGCTTCCATTAATGACAATTGTAGCGTTAGGTTTAGGTAAGTCGCTTGTTCCATCAATTACAGTCGCTCCTTCTAGGATAATAACTCCAGCATCATTTTGTGTAAGCTTCTGGTTAGATATTGCAGTGAAGGGACTAGCAAAAGCTGAAGTCACATTAGGAGAAACAAACAGGAAGGTTAACGCTACTATTCCCACTGATACGACTGATAATTGCTTCACCGTGTTATTTTTTGGTAAGCTTGTGGTAGATATGAACTTATTACTGGACATTAATATATCATATAACCGAGGATAAACTAAAGCTCTGTTTTACCTGTGACTTGCTCTTTGGATTTTAAATTTTGTATATCATTCTCAGAAAAAGTCAAATTATGCATTGAAGTATATTATTTTTGTCATTTGAATTTGGAATAGGATCTAATACATTAATTGTATTGTTTATCGCTAGTTTTAGTGCTATTTTTTCTTATGTTCTTTGTGAGTAGTCAAATACGAGCCACGTTTAAAGTAGTGATCATAAAAGTCCAAGTCTAGGTGTTGGGCCTGCGAATACAAAAAAGAAAAAAAACTTTATACAGTGGCTGGAAATCTGTCATATGTATCGTATATGCAGACAGCAGAATGGCAGTTAGGTCAGGCGAACTGCCTTTGGCCTTTGATTAATTGTGATATTATTCTCATCGCCAGTTTATCTTACTCCATAACCTTTCATGAAGATAATAAGTAAGCGTTGCTAGTATTCCAAATACGATAGCAATAGTAGAAGTTTGATATAGATTTCCAGTAAAAACATATGTAACCACTGCTAAAATTACTGTTACTATCGCACGATAACTTAATGTTTTTAAAATTGATCGTCTTCTACTTGCTATTTCCATGGGGAAAGAACATCTGATGCATTTTTTGGACTACATTTTTTACTGTTAGCCCATTTCTTCATCCATTGCAGTATATTAGCGACTGATTCAACTAGTTCTTGACCCTTGGTAGTTAATGTATATTCCACACGTGGTGGTATTTCATTATATCTGTGTCTCTCTAGTATGCCACCCTTTTCTAATTCTTTGAGTCGAATCGACAGAGTTCTAGTGCTAAAACCCTTCAAGGTCTGTCTGAATTGTTTATGTCTTACAGGATTAGTAGTGCAGCATAAAGGGATTAGTATTTCAAGTGTTCCTCTTTTTGTTATTAAATTTCTTAATTTTGCAGTTTCAGACATAAGCAATGTAGCGTCATAGCCTTCGAAATTACAATCTGGGCTCTTGTTTAGAACAGGCAATCCTTTTCCTCTTTCTTTCCTCTTGTTAATAGTTTCCATGTTTGCACTTAGTGCAATAGTTTACCCTTGATAACTTAAATAGTTTTGGTTGTAAACAATAGTATATGCAAGAACAACAAATTAAAGATAAAATAAAAGAAAGATATGGCAAAATTGCATTAACTGGAACTGAAACCTGCTGTGCACCTAATATAGAATTCAATAGACGTAAATCTGGCAGTTGTTGCTGCTCCCCATCTGACACTGCATCAGTTGTGGGTTATGAGAGTAAAGAACTAGAATCTATACCTAAAGCATCAGTATTAGGAGTAGGTTGTGGCACTCCACTACATCATGCAGATGTTAGAGAAGGAGAAATTGTTGTAGATTTAGGCTCTGGGGCAGGTATAGATGTATTTTTGTCAGCCAACAAGGTTGGAGAGTCTGGCAAAGTAATAGGCATAGATCTGACCGATGAGATGTTGGAGAAAGCAATAAGGAATGCAAAAGCAAACGGTTATACGAATGTAGAATTTAGAAAAGGAGATATAGAAAAAAGAATTCCTGTCAATGATAATTCTGTAGATCTTGTTATCAGCAATTGTGTCATAAATTTGACAACTGATAAAGTGAATACATTCAAGGAAGTTCATAGAATACTAAGGCAAGGACGAGGGAGAATGGTAATTTCTGATTTGGTAACAGACAAAGAAGTATCGGGAGATTCCATAGATTCTGACAAGTGGTGTAGTTGTATTGATGGCGCATTAATCAAAGAAAAATACCTTGAAAGTATTAGAAAAGCGGGATTTCAAAA
>DASTUU010000305.1:0-2513 GCA_035759485.1 Nitrososphaeraceae archaeon | reverse complement strand
AATAAGAGCCAAAACAATAACATTGGATTCCGCAAAAAGTATCGAGATATTTTGCTTTTTAATAGGAACCTACTTGTATCTGGAACAGTTGGATTTTTCGTCAGTATTATTGTCACACAAATTATTGTTGAACTGAATATTGATGGTGCTTTTGATATCTCTTTGATAACGATACTAATAGGTTATTGTGTCTCTAAACCACTCTTTATCTTCTTATTCCATAGAGACAACAAAAAGAAGTACAGACATCCTGTGGCCGGAACGACGGATTCAATGATTTTAAATCGAATTATAAAGCACTTAATTATTGCATATCTAGTATTTGACATCGTTTATATCATATCAAGGTTTTTAATAATGTATGGCTTGTTATTGGAAGTGAAAACAGGGGCTTTAGAAGCATCAATAATCTCCTCTCTATGCGCTTCTTCGTTATCATATTTATCGACTAATGTAATCATAAAGCTGGGTAGAATGTTTCAAATTAGAAATACAATGAAGGGCGGCGGAAGAATCTGAAGATACTTGCGATAAGTAGGTCAGATTATTAAGTATTGTTGAAAACTACCACAGCTTCTAGAGATAGGTTTGATCCAAATCTCATTGCCATATTTAGTGTCATAGAAGCTGTTACTGGAAAATGGTAATCTTTGCTATCATTCTTAACGTCTCAGCTATAGTATGTTGTCATCTTACGGACCAAAGGCATACATTAAGCCATCCCTGCCTCCTATAAAGAGCATATTGCTAGCGATGCTAGGAGAAGAATCTATCATGTTCATGGTGGGAAATTTCCATGTCTGTGTACCTGTCATGACATCAATTCCATAGATGTGTGAATCAAGAGATCCTAAAAAGAGTACTCCATCCTGTGTGGCGAGAGCAGGAGATGACCATATCCTATCATTGGTCCCAAATTCCCACAGCTTTGAACCAGTATTGCAATCAAGACAATATAACTTACTATCTGATGTTCCAAAGTATACCTTGTCTCTTAGCAATGCAGCCGAGCTCAAGACTGGCCTTGTTATCTGTTTGATCCATCGTATCATCCCATCAGACTGATTTAAGGAATACATAGCACCATTATGTGTTCCTACGAATATCATGGTCTTATCTTCTGATAGGCTCGGAGACGAAGATCTAATTTTACCATTCAATTTTGTTTTCCAACGTAATTTACCATCCAAATCTAAGCAGTATAAGAAACCATCGTCAGAGCCCACAAATATATCGTCTCCATTAAATGAAGGGGAGGACCAAATTTGACCTTGGGTTTTAAATGTCCATTTTATACTCCCGTAAATGTCTAGCGCCAGTAAACTCTGGTTAAGTGAACCAATAACTATTATATCTTGAGCTATGCATGGAGAAGAGAAAATATCTCCATCAGTATCAAAGCTCCAAACCGGTTTGCCATCCTTTGTGTTTAGAGCAAATATCTGATTTTTTCCTATAAACCCTGTCTCTTCAACCCAAGAGTCAAATGATGCAGCTATTAACAAATCCTTATGCAGTAACGGCGAAGAGACAATAGGACTTCCCATAGTTAAATGCCATTTAAGTTGCCTCTGTTCTATGTGTACAGCAAAAACTCTTCCTGTCAGAGTTGCAGAATAAAGAATTCCGCCATCAATAACAGGAGATGAAATAAGTGGTCCTAATTCCAACATCCATTGAAGATGGGGTTGTCGAGATATTTTGGAACATGATACTCCAGTCCGCATTACGTTACTTCTGAACATCTTCCAAGAATATTCTTGTGACTTCATTATGCAGCGTTAATTTCAATACTCTTATTAACACTGTGCATTCAAGAGGACCTAAAATGTTTGTTGAAACTAAAACTAAATTGCAGTTTTATCCCCCTCTTGAATCAGTTTTCTTCTGCGTAATTTTTTTGATTTTGCCAAGTCTAGTGGCTAGTTAAGAGATAACACAGTTCTTCTACGCTGCGCGAGATATTTACTTCTTCATCCACCATTATTGAACATAGAAAATAAACACGTATCAATAGAGAATGATAGTCTGATTTCACTATCCCAATCTATCTAGAGTTTCTTTAAGAATATTTACAAGATTTCAATACTATACAGAAATATTTTGATGAGGTTATACTCTGGTCAGGATTTCCATTCTGATCTATCTTTAAATATGATGATTTCCATATCTCTTCATCTTATAAAATTGGATGATTCTTCAAAGGCTCGTGATGAGCCAAATAATACAGAACTTCCATCACAAAAAATATCTCGCCCTAACCTAGTTACGGAAGGCATAGTGGCAGGTCAGAGGATCGCAAAGATTTCCGTTGTTACGTTAATCGGAATTGGTGTCGCAGAGCTTGCAACTGGCTATATTAGTGGAAGTGTTGTTGCCACAGCTGACGGTTTAGATTCTATATCTGATGCTACTATCTCTTTTATTGTCCTTCTTGGCTTGAGAATTGCCCATAGACCTCCTGACAAGAAATTCCATTTCGGTTATCACAAAGTTGAAAGCTTTGCAGCGCT
>DASTUU010000304.1:0-12966 GCA_035759485.1 Nitrososphaeraceae archaeon | reverse complement strand
ACAGCCAAGTTAGTCATCCGGTAAGAATATAAATAACTAAAGCCAGCTCTATAATTTCCCTTATCCTCATTTGGGATGGCTCGTCTTTTGTTTGCCACGGTTCTCTGTACCTGTATTTTCTGTAGCGTTTTGCAACGCAATGTGAAGATGATATATCATTTTGTGCATGTACAATGGGCGCAGTAATAATAAAACTAACTGCTACAACTATTGCAACTAATGAAATTGTTGCAAAATGGCATATAAGAATACTAAAAGGGCATACTATGGTAATATGGGAGAGATAAGTGATATGTGTTCTACTTTTATCATTACAACTATTACAGTCATAATCATAATAGTCTCAATTTTTGTTTCAAATTATGCTTCTTCTTTTAAGATGTTTGCGTATAGTAGTAATATTTCAACAACGCCTTCTTCTTTTAAAAATAGTATTGATAATGGCATGATCTCTTCGTCTGCGTTAAGATTATTACGTGATGGTGCTATCATGAGAATGCACAATACCACTGGCATGGTATCTTATGTTGGAGAAGTAAATGTAAGCAATTTGCAAAGACCTTTGTTTAAGACATTAATAGGAATAAATTCGCAGGAATCATATCTAACAAGAGATTTCGCAGCTTATAAGGTTGCAAAAAATCAGTCAGAAATCATAAAACCTAGCACAAGGGTTTTTGAAGTTAAACTTCCTTCTGCCTCTCGTTATTCTAAGAATAGTTTGCAAAATGGGCAATGGCCAGTATCATCGAGAACAAATCTAAATACATCTTCTATTATTTCAGCCAAGTTTGATGGCCTTGCACAGAACTGTTGTATTCCTCCGGACGTGCAAGTGGCAGCTGGAACAAAGTATGTAGTAGAAATGGTTAACCTTGATGGAGCAATTTATACAAAAAATAGAACTCTTCTAAAGTCATTTGGGCTTAAATTTCTCTTTAATCCTACAGTAAAGGGCTCACAAGAGCTACATGTTAGTATGAGTGATCCTGTACTCTTGTTTGATAATGCCTCTAGAAGATGGTTTGCTTCTATATCTGACATGACTGCACATAGTATTCGTGTAGCTGTTTCTGAAGCAGATGACCCTGCAGGAGTTTGGAGAATTTATAACTTTCCGTTTGAGATTCAACCAAATAATTGCTCTGATCAACCTTTCATTGGAGTAAGCGAGGATAAGTTTATAGTTACTGTTAATAATTGGGGTAACGATTGTAACTGGCGCTCAGATAATGAACCCCCTGAATTTAGAGGAGTTCAATTCATAGTTGCAGATAAGATAGATCTGCTCACTGGGTCAGGATCTGTAGGATCAGTACAATCCGAATCAGACCTCAGTTATTTTTCATTGCATCCTATAATTACTCTTAGTCCTACCCCAACATTGTTAGTAGCAACTGTTGGTGATTTTAATCATAACAATGTTCAAGTCCTCTATATTGATGGACCTCTGTACAATTTACGTATTAGGATAATGTCATATGCTATTCAAGATACTCATGTAGCACCAGATGGCATTCAACCTACGGCGCAATCTACCATACAAATTACTACACAGGAACCTAAGGTTAGTACAGGGGATGCTCGTATACAAGGTGCTATTTGGTATCAGGGAAAGCTTTGGCTTACCTTTAACGATGGCTGTTTTATCATTGCTGATACAAAGAGTCGTTCTTGCGTTAGGTTGATACAGATTGATACAATCATAAATAAAGTCATACAAGACTTTGATATTGGTGCTATTGGGTCATCTCTATACTATCCTGCTATCTCTACAGATGGAGGTGGAAATTTGGGTATTATATTTGGATATTCTTCACACTCTACTTATCCTAGTATTTCAGTTTCAACACAATCATCTAATGATGAACATAACTCCATAAAGGAACCACAGTCATTGAAATTGGGCACAGCAAATGAATTAACCAATAGATATGGCGACTACTTTGCAGCATCCTCTGACCCATTAAGTGATTCTATGATTTGGGTAGCAGGTGAATATCATGCAACAGCAACTTGGTCTACCTATATAGGAGAGTTGTATACTGGAACGCTATCTTAAGATCTTTGCAATTCCGTTTCTGGGAGTTTCACAAGATACAATCTCAACTAATAAAACTATTAGATTCTCTTATGTTCTATAATCTTTGAACTATGCCAAGGTTTTATTCTTACCTTACACTCAGGACATCTTAAAACTTCTTTTGTGAACTTTAAATTGTACGTGGCCCAAGAGTTAAAATCGTATAATCAAGTCTAGATGGCATAGGTTTGGTTTGGATTGGAGGGTTGTTATTGAGGTGTTGGTGCTAACGTTGATTATTTTCGTTTCATAATTGCTGTCACCTATTTCCAATTCTCTTCTCCTCTATCCTCTTTGACTAAGAAATAATGGAAGAATCGATAGTTTTTCTTCTTTCCTTCCTTCCTGTCTCCCTTCTTATTCTACATTTATTTGTCTACCTTTTGGTTTTGTTTTTTTGCTAAACACAATTTCCAGTATCCCATTCTTATATGTCGACCTAGCAGTTTCAATATCGGCTTCTGACGGAAGTTCAATTATCTTTCTGTATTTTCTCTGTGCAGTATCAGTAGTGAATACTTCAACTGTGTCATCGTGTGCATTAATTTTAATATCCTTTTTCTCTATACCTGGCATTTCAACTACTACTTTAACGTCCTTATCTGTTGTAGTTATATCAGCTAAAGGGTCTGTCTCACCTGAAATCAAAGGTCTGCTAGCAAATCCCATCGCCGTAGGAGATCTTATATTTCCAAATTCTCTTACTATAGGCTTACCGTCGGGCCCAACGGTCATTGAATAGCCATATACAAGCGGTCCTACCTCGCGTACCTTTGCTCCTTCAGGAGTTTGGTACTCTTTTATGAGATCTTTGGGTATTTTTGTTTTATCAATATCTGTAAATTGCTCTTGAAACATTGTTTCCATCTCTCGTCTCATTTGTTCAAATTGTCTAGGCAGATTACTAAACCAGTCATCATTGCCACTCCCTCTTCTGGATAGGAATGGAAAATTAGTGTCACCAAATGCTCTTCTAAACCAATCGTATGGTTCTATTCCCGAATTACTCATGCAATAGATATTACATTTGTAATATATAATCGTTACCCACTAAGTGTGTGTAAGCATCATCCTATATGTATGCGTCAATGACTATGAAAGGAGCAGATATGCCGATATATTTCGTCTTATTTATTGCTGTATTTATTACTGTATTTCTGTAAATTGTGTTTTTTGATCATATTTATTACCGTATAGCTTCTTATTCATTCTATTGAGAGTATTTCTCATGCGTGACGGCCTTTCTTTTAGTATATTTGCTAATTCAGAAACAGATTGCGGGGGTTTCTTTCATAATTGTATGCAGTATCTTGCGTTCAGACTCTTCTTCAAAATTGTCTTTAGGTCAGACCCAGACTTCTAACCATGATGGAATTACAGGATACACTAACCATGGTATTCAAATATTTCTAAGCAAAAATCCTTGATAACTCTATCACTCAACTAATGAATTGAGAGATTTTAAAATGCTTCGGCACACCTAAGAACCTCATTGGCTATTGGCAATAATTCATGAATGCGCCTTGATTTTTCTTCCAACGTTGCTATATCGTTGTTATTGCATTACGCTCTTATTGTATTCCGGTTTTCCAGTATCCATATTAATCCATCATTTAACAGATAATCCCCAAATTTTTTTGTAAAGTCTATTTGTTCGGCATTGCCATTCGCGTCAGTCTTGGTAATTCCAAAAACATCTAGTTTTACAGCCTTATCCAAAAATTGTTCTAGTTTATTATCCACATTACAAGAAGGAGTCATTTTTCCGGCCATGAAGTATCGATATTATGTCACTTTGACTTGCTGCTTGCAATCATCGCATATTATAGCCTTCTTAGCAGCCATTTCTCAGAACTCCTTACTATGTTATCTTATTGTCTTTCCTCGCTTTCGCACTTGGTTCTTTTCTTCTAATACTTGTGGGCACTAAAGCCGCTATTACGGTTATGATTAAAATATTCCTAATCATCGTCGTAAACCGTCCTACAACAGATGAAATCTCTAGTGATATCTCATATATATATAAATGGAACAGAATTTGATGCTCGATATAAATCTTTTTGGTTAAGAAACAGGAAAAATCAGAAGACTCTGTTTGAAATGGATGAGATTATCAATCCATCGAATGTCCGAGCCAAATTCGTTCTCTTTATACTGTAATAGTCAATGGAATGATTATCATCCAGGGTCTTAAGCGTGATTAAGTTCCGAGCGTTCAAAACAAAAATAAAAATAAATAAAAATACAATCGAAACGGTTGTGCTATTTAAGAAGCAATATAAATTTACATTCCCACGAGCAAGTTTTTAAGGGAACCTTTTACATTCTTTTATACTGTATATGGGGAAGGCTGACAGCAAGAAAGTTATCGCAGAACGACGGATGGTTATATGCAAAGAACTGAATGTCTTCATTTACAAAAAATGGAAAAGTTAGTTTAATCATCTTCTACCTATAAGTGAGAATAAGAATGTTTGAGGGGTTGAGATTACTTGTATACGTTGTCATCATTTTTAACTTTTAGTTTCATTCTATTTTATAAGGGACTTACGAGCAGTGCCAAACATTACCTTTCATAGATATTTTGTAAGGTAGAGCCGGGACCAAGGAAAAACGAAAATGGAAATGAATAGTGATAAGAGGATATTGGTAGTAGATGATGAAGTTGATGTTATGTTGACATTAAAGCTTTGTCTAGAGGAAAATGGGTTTATAGTTGATGCATATAACAATCCTGTCTCTGCAATAAATAATTTCAAAGCTGGATTATATGATCTATTAATGATAGATATTAAGATGCCAGATATGAATGGCTTTGAACTATATAAAGAAATAAAGAAAAAAGAAAACGAAGTTAAGGTATGCTTTTTGACAGCAGGCGATACGTATTATACATCATATGCAGATATCTGTAATACATTAGGTGTAGAATGCTTTATCCAAAAGCCAATTGAAAATGGAGATCTGATAAGAAGAGTAAAAAATATGCTAATGTTAACCTAACATAACATAAATTACCACCCGCATCACTTGTATGCATAGTCATCATTTTTGTTTTTTAGTTTCGTTCTATTTTATTAATAACTGACCACCTAGTCAATATTAATGTCAGATATTACCAATGATTTCATATATGCCTTCTATCTGTCGCAGTTGTGCTGGTTACAATTGTCCAGGCTACGACAGCACATGAGCAACAACAAGGAACCGATACGGATTTTTACCAAGGTTTCTCTATTGGGGAGGTTAATGTTTAGCTTTGCTTAGGTTGAAGATTAAGCCTGTTATATTAGGGAAGAGGATTGAACTCATACGCACTGATAACCCGTATACTACCCTGAAACCTGGGGATAGGGGAACAGTTGTGGACGTAACTGAACTCCCGTATGAAGATAAGCCTTTCAAGGTTTGGGTTCTGTGGGATAGTGACTCAAGACTTACAATTTTGGAAGGACACGACGATTATAGGATGGTTTACGACGATGACGATGATTAAGTATATTTTGATATATGACTAAGAGATAGAAGGTTATGACCAATACAACATATTAGACTAGATAAAACAGATTTATCTAAAACTTCAAGTAGTGCAGTGAAATGGTGAAAAGTGATAATACTGTAATTGATATAGAATTTCGATAAACTGTGTGCTAGAAAGGCCAATAAGTAAGTAGAGGAAGTTTATCAATTCTGAATTCAGAATAATGTCTTCCATCATATCGATAACATCCGGTGTAATTTGTAGAAATAACAAACTAGCCGGGCGAACACCATTAGGATATATGACGAACTCATTGTGTTTAAATGCATATTTTTATTGCCTATATTCGATTGAAACATACGGATGTTCAGTGTCCATATACTGACCGTTATTATGGATAGTATTGCGGATGTATGAAAAAACCTTGATAAGATTTTGATATTGAGTCTTGTGCTTATTGACTCTGGGTAGTAGCCAAGTGTATACGTGATAGAACGCATTGCTTTTCCCTTTCAGAGCATTTGAATCCAAGGTCATTTGCTGCACTGTAGAGAACAGAACCTGTGTATAGACCACAATGGTTAACATATTGTGATCTTCAATTGTTTGTAATGTTTTCCCGGATACTCCTGCAGGTCACTGTTGTTCGTATTTTGATAGATATACTTCGTCATACCACTCCCGCCGATCCAGATATTTTTTCTTTAAAATCAGATAGATCTTTAAAGATCTAATCACTTGTGCCATAAAATAGAAAGTCGATACTCTAGCGTCTCTTATTTCATAGTTAATTTGTGTTTGACCAGCTTTGCATGAGCGCTGTTCATGTTCTTTTAGTTCATTTATAAATTCATATTCGTTCATAACTCAACATATCCCAGTAGTGATGTGAATGTTCTTAACTTTTAGATGACATAATTCATATATGTTAATTATAGTCTAGTTCCGTATAGTCTACTCCAAACGTTTGGAAGGTATTGTCTTCTTACTGCTTCAACGGTTTTGGACGCAATAATAACAGATGTATGATTATGAAAAAAAAAGATTTAGGGTTATTAAGGACATCGTTTCTTATAGTCTCACGGCATAATAGATTGACTGCTCGCTGTTCGATTTATTATTAGTTGGGCAGCATGCATTTTTAGCAGATCAGCAACAATTTCTACACCTAGAGTATACTTTAGAGTTTCTTGTGCATCCATAGTTTGTATCTTGTCGGCTATAGCTGCAAGCAGTGGATGATTTGACCTTATCTCATCTCTTATTTGTTCCAAGCTTTCATGCTCTGGCACTACATGTATTGTAGTGCTTTTCATCCCTGTCACATTGGCTCCTGTCACATTGGCTCCGCCCTGCGCGTATGCCGCCATGGAATTGAAAGAGATTACTGCTAACACGAACAGTGCTGTTGTTGTAACCATTTTGATATGTCTTTTCATTAGAGAAACACAAGAGATACAAGTTTATAATGCAACTTATCAATAATAGTTTACCTTCAGTTTCAATATTTGATTCACAGGTATTCATATCTCG
Source organism: Nitrososphaeraceae archaeon (assembly GCA_035759485.1). Classification (GTDB taxonomy): domain Archaea; phylum Thermoproteota; class Nitrososphaeria; order Nitrososphaerales; family Nitrososphaeraceae; genus TH5893. The sequence goes on along the minus strand of DASTUU010000304.1, from coordinate 5,869 downwards.
TTTGCTGAGTTTGTGACGGCCCATCAAGTATTGGGGAAAAAGAGGCCGACAATGAAGATAATGAGGAAGAGTAGGAAGAAATTAATGCCATCCATACGAATCTAACATTTTGTGAAAATCTTCTGATGTGCAAGTCTGTTCTAATATTGGTTTATCGTCATCTTCTTCTTCTTCCTTGTCATAGCTTAGCAGTATCACTAATTCCCATAATGAACTATGACTACTAACTTTCCTTCATAGGTTACAGATGAAGTAATACTATCAATTTGCATTCCCTTGTTATGGAGTTGTTTTTCAAAATTGTTAATTTCGTCCTCTAGAACTGGCAATTCCTGATTCCTTTCGGGAACCGTGAAAGATTTTAACTGGCATGTTTTATATTGTGAATTACCAGGTAACTAGTAAAGATAATCATGTCTTTATAGGTAAGAGATAATAGCATAATGAAAATTAACCTCACTGTTAACTTTAGTTCCAAACCCTAGTTAACATAATTATTTAGTAGTCCAATTGATAGTTCGACTACTGAATCCAGTCTCAATGAATCGGATAGTGCGTTGGCACAAGAAGAGCAATGGGTAACTTATGAAAATCCCGATTTTGGTATAACAATACAACATCCTTCAAACTGGGAAGTAGCGTCATCAAATACTGATGCTTCGCCGCCACCAGAAGGGAGGCAAAAAGAAATTGTGGATTTCAGACTGGCTGAGAATGATTCTACAAAGGCTGCCAAAAGTAGAGTTAAATGGTAGTACTGATGATACCATAAGTAGGAATACCAAGAAGGATATAGCAGTAAAGTATCCTAAATGTCGGGATGTTTGTCCTCGCACGATTCAACTTCAAAATGTTATAGAAAAGAATTATCAAAAGTTTCAGCAGAAAACTCTGGGAATTACAGTTATTATGGCAAGAACTATCTAGTTCTAGTTCGCGAATCTTGTCGTATTCATGATTACATCTACTATCAATCTTAGCCCACTTTCACGCTGCCTTCTCTAGTATCTTCTATGATATTCCCTTCAGAATCTAGTTTGACACGACGTTTAGATTTCGGATAATATACTTCAGTTGTGCTTTCTGGAACTACGTATTTGTATGATGAAGACATTTTGAATTCCTAGCAACTACCTACCTATCTATCTATGGCTTATCTAGACCGTCTATTTCCTCATCTGTTAATGGCCTTATGAAATTCCCTTTCTCATCAAAGGTCTTGTCTTTAATATCCTGAATTTCATGTTGCAGTTCGTGTATCTCCAGAAAAGCAGGCCCATTGGAATACATATTGAATTTAGACTCATTGCAGACTCAAGATTTTCACAGCGGCCATTTTGTGCCATTGATTGATTTCAGGGTTATTGTCAGTGTTATTATATATCTTCCAGCACTCTTTTTGAACTTCGTTTATACCTTCAATACAGTTGAAATACATCGTTGATAAAGTCTCCTTCGCTAACCCGAACAATCCTTTTTGCGTGCTTTCGTTAATCCATCTAAGATCTGAAGAGATAGTCTGTCTAGTAACTCCTAACTCCTTGGCTATGTCATATTGACTATAGCCTTTAGCCATAAGCTCCAGTATTTTCTCACGTCGTTGATAACTTTCTTAGAATTGGCCTTTCCCATTAACTATTATGAAATGTAAAAGGTTTACTTATAAAGTTGAGTGTGGGAATGTAAATCCAAGCTTAAGGCCATAATTTCTAGACGCTCAATTATTGATGCTGCAACAATCGTTTAGCCTTTCTAATAGCGGCTGCTAGTTCATGTCTTTTCCTGTTATCTTCCCTTGACTGTTCATACCCAACCCTTGACCTGAACCTGCTGCAGCATTTACAGGAATGTCCATCATGAACTATAGTAGGTTCATAAACGCGAGGTCTATCGACACTTTGCCATAATATAGTTCATCTCCATAAAATGATACTTGTCTTGTCAACGCAAATTCAAACTAGTTAATACGACCACATGTGATTACACGACACAACATAAATTTTTATGAATTACTTCATCTTTTTCATCTTAGATAAAAGCATATCGATGGTTGTGCGATCTCGATCTTCCTGAAATATTTGTCGATTCCTTTCATATCTTAACGCTCTTATCATTGAATCAATAACAGAGTCGTCTTTAATTAATTCAGAAAAAAGGGATAATTCTACCAAGGTTTGCGGTTGGGTGCTTAGAGCTACTCATTGGAAGCGTAGACATTGGGGAATATTGTTGATATGGCATAGAGTGTTATAACATTTTGCTATTTTTCACGACCTTTGCCAACTTTAATCTAACGAATAGGACGGATAACTAGACTAGGCATAATATACGTGGTTTTTTTGATTCGTAATGTTGGATTCAGACCAATGCGAACTTGCTATTTAAGTGGGTCAGTGTTTATAGAGTGTCTCCATCGACTGAGTTTGAATTAGGTTTAACCCATTAAATGATACCCTGGGGCAATTCAAAAGAGCAATAACTAAAGCGTATGATAGGTCAGAAATATGCTAAGACACAAAAGCTAAGTAAACAAGACCCAATATATATTGAAGGTTAGTAAATAAATAATTTATTGACATGGCACAATTTCAAATCCTTCTTTAATCCATTCTTCCGAGTTTAACATTTCGTCAAAGTCCTTTTACTATCCTGTTATTCTTCTTACATATTGTTGGCTCACAGGTTCACAGCCAACCGGTAATTGCTCAGGCTCAGGCTCAATCAACCATTTCGACATATGAAAATCCAGCCATTGGACTGAAATTTGCTTATCCCTCAGAGTGGCAACTGCAAAACAACCCTCTTGGGCTCACAACGACTCCCGATGAAGGAAGTCATTTTTCTCTGGAGGTAGTTCACTTAAGTTGTCTAGGGATATCTAATCCAACATTAAAGGACTATGCTCAATACGGATATCTCCTTTGCTGCGGAACAATGTCTACTCCTATTAGCGATAACCAGACAACTATCGGTAAGAACTATATCGCTATGCAATATGAATACACGAAAGACAGCAGGCAAGGATTAGATGTCTGGGCTATAAGTAACGATGTTGGATATCAATTTGAATACATCTCTGATCAAGGATCGGCATTTTCTAAGAACATACCTGAAATACGCAAATTGCTGGATTCGGTCGAGTTTATGCCTTTTGCTATCTTGTGAAGATGACGGACTGTTAACTGCCTTAGGGCCCTTAAGTCATTCAATCGCGATTCCAAAGTAGAGATTGCTTTTCTATTTTTGTCAAATTAATCTGAAGTTGATTTAACGTTTCTCCATTGTCACTTTCTGTAAGGGAAATCATATTCTCTATAGAATGCATCCGATTCCTTATGTCTGTATTGTTCAATTTTGCGATTCTGTATGGAGAAGGCGTCTTCAGAAAGACAAATGGTTAGACTAAAGGAAGAGCTAAGTCTGCAATATTTTCTATGTGGAGCTCCCAATTTACTCTTTTCAGCACATGATTCAATCAGACCTATATCCTCCAAGGTCTTCATATATCGGAGTATAGCCTGTTGTCCTAAATCTATTTCCCTTGCAAGTTGATTGAAATACATCGGCTCTCGTGCAAGAACTTCAAGAATTTTCCTTCTAGTATTGTTACCAATAACATCAAGAATTATATCGTCATGATATACTGATGCTTGAGATTTGTGAGAAATATATTCGTCCAATATTTGATTAGAAGAGGCCAAAATAAATCCACACATAGTGTGTTAGTTAGTCTGTTAACAAGTAGTATACACATTATGATAGGCCTGCTCACCTCTATTTGATCTGTTCACCTTGGCTAGAGTTATTCTGGCTGCTAGCTAGATGTATATTACAACTGAGGAAATAGACTGAAAACTACATTACCTTCGGTAAGGTAATTCTAACATAAAGTCATTAATTTACAAAAAGCAACGTCCGAGGACATATTGTTAGCCTAGATCACAACTCGTGATGTGCCACTGGCCCCACTGAGTAAGTGGGTCAGTTAGATAGAAGACAACTGACTATTGTTATTCTACCAGTCGTGCGTTAAAACAAGATTCTGGCTATAGCTGACCCATATGATTTGCGACTAAAATCAAGCTTTATTTGTCGTGATAAAGATATAATTGCTATGTCAGTTAACCAGAGAGTCGCTATTGTTACTGGTAGCTCTAGTGGTATAGGCTTGGATGCCTGTGTAACCCTAGCGCGCAATAGATTTCTCACTTATGCAACGATGCGCAATCTGAATAAAAGCTCCATTGTGAGGGCAGCAGCAGAGAAAGAAAAACTTCCAATTAAAGTACAACAGCTGGATGTTACTGACGACCGATCTGTTAGTAATGGCATACAAACTATCATTTCAGAAACTGGTAGAATAGATGTTTTGGTAAATAATGCCGGTTATGGACTGATTGGCGCATTTGAGGACCTTTCAATTGACGAAATAAAGAATCAATATGAAACCAATCTATTTGGTCTAATTAGAGTAACCCAAGCAGTTCTTCCCATAATGAGAAATCAACAATCAGGTACCATTGTTAATGTGAGTTCAGGGGCAGGGCTATTTGGTTATCCTGGTGGTTCAGCCTATGTTAGCACTAAATTTGCAGTTGAAGGTCTAAGTGAGTCTATTTCTTACGAATTAGGTCAGTTTGGTATAAAAGTGGTATTGATAGAACCTGGCTTCATCAAAACTAACTTTTTAAATGCCATGGCTATTGCTAAGAAGGCACAGGACCCAGATTCGCTTTATTCACAAATGATGCAAAGAGTGCAAACAAACTCGAATGAAATGGCAAAGAATGGTTCTTCTGTAGACGTTGTGTCTAAAGCTATCTTAGAGGCAGTCACAAGTAAAAATCCAAACCTTCGCTACCTGGCAGGAAAAGACGTAGAGACATGGGCTGCAAGCAAGAAAACCATGAGCGATACTGAATTTCATAATATGATACAAAATCTTTCCCATTAAATCCAATAACCATTATTATAGTATATTACAATACAATTGTAAAAACAAATTCATCAATACGCATATACTTACTGCTGAAGTACGTGGTGGTGGGTATATCAACAAAAAACAAAAAAGTCCCAATTGAATGAGTGGAATGTTAAACTCATATTGTCGCATCAAGCAATTGAACCCGAAGATGCTATTAACAACCTTCATAGGATACCTGCGCTTGGTAGCTACTTCGTCAGGAAGATTAATCCCCACTTGCTTGAGATCATTCCACTGGAAATATTCTTCTGACCTACAACTTCCTGAGCCTTTTGATAGTTCATTACTGTGAATATGAATGAAAATATAGTAACCCAAGACTTCGTTAAAGCTTTTTTTTCACTCTCAAAATAGTAATCCTGCGATAGGAACGCCATCATCCTCACCATTGTCAGGAGCATCCGAACTGATAGGCAAACGGATCAAGATATACCAAACTCAGAAGTGGGGACACGGGGACCATAACAGATGTCACAATATTGCCTGAGGGCATGGAACAGATATGGGTTTCATGGGATTCAGGATCTAGGTTGGCAATGATAGAAGGCAAGGACTACTTTCAAATATTGGAGTAAATGCTCGGAAGCGTTTAAGCTTAAGTTTTTTATCTGGCCAGTTAAGCATTCTAGACCGCTAAGGTATTAGCTAAAACTTCACGAATGGTGCGGCTAACAGATAAGGCCGTTAAGGTAGGTAAACCTCAACGAATGGTGCGGCTTGGATTCCGGTTTTTCGTGTCCGGTAGCTAACACCTACTACCTTCTAGCCGATTGACTACCGTTATTCACTTCAACTCTGTCAATAAGTTGACCATTATTAATCACTGCTTCAATTTTCTTAGTATTACTAATATCATCCAATGGATTTTCAGATAGTACTATCATA
>DASTUU010000303.1:0-1510 GCA_035759485.1 Nitrososphaeraceae archaeon | reverse complement strand
GTTCCGCTGAAAATGATATTTTTGGAATAAAGAAAATATATCCGACAAAGAGTGGTGGCAGAGAATGGTTTATCGATATGAATGACCCCAGAAGCGACGGAATATTTTTTATTACATCTGACCGAAATATTACTAGACAGGAGGATGGTTCGTGGCGCGTAAATAACTCCAATGTGCGTTTAAATGTGGATACTCTTCCAAATACCGCACCCTGGAGGGACGTGGAGATAACAGGATATGCAAAGATAGTAGGGAAGGTACCTATTGAGGGTAATAGCCGGGTTGTCACAGACGACTTCGACCTCAATTGGCTAGCTCGGGGTGGAAGACATAGCACTGAACATCCATGTGAGGGCTCAGCACTCATAGCAATCCTGGACATAAATGGGACGGTAGCTTGGAAAAAAGAGATATGGTTCCCTGGGGGCTACGCTGACGAGCGGGACACAAGTAATGTACTATCTGATCCACTGCTAAACCGCTGGATTGGATTCAAGGCTATAATGTATAATATAAACAATAACACGAATGTCAAAATGGAATCTTATATTGATAACAGGGACACAAATTATTGGGTGCAAGTGACAAATCTAACCGACACCGGCGATTGGTATGCGAAAAGTCCTGACAACGAATTCAACAGTGCCGGCTGTGGCAGACCTAAGAACTATATAATCAGTAATAGTGGTCCGATAGTTACATTCAGATCAGATAATATAGTCTGGGATTTCAAAGACCTAAGCGTCAGAGAGATTCAAGCTCCTCGGTAACAGATTGAGCTCTCGCCCTAAGTGAAGATAAATAGTCGTCAAACGATATAAATGGGCCTTTGGCGCTGATTTTTTATAATCGCAGGTGATAAAAACGTCCCTGGCTATATGATACTGCCTAGGCGGGAGAAAGCATTTTACGCGCTCTTATCTGGAGGGTTGGCATTTGTGCTCATAGGAACTATATCCGCTGTCTATAATGCCATCCCAGTTGAGGTGTCTATTGACAATACTGTACCACCTGGCAAAATCGACATACTTACCCCTAACATGAATGAAGGAAATACTGCAAATATCACAATTGCAGGCTCTACGTTTGACCTCGCCATTACTGATCCAGATCAAAAAATAATTAAATCAGGAAATGATATTACCGACATCCACTATACTTTTGTCGCTCAAAAGGATGGACAACATACAATTACGGTCAGGAACACCGGAAATTCTCAACTTGTTATTGAGGGTAGTGCGTACACTAAAGGCAACCCTATTGCATTCGGTGGACAGATGATGTTAATTATAACGGGGATAATAGTTACAGGATTAAGTCTAAGGCTAAGGAATAGATAGAAGACCCAGACTAATTAAATTCGCCTCTTTTATAAGAGCCCAGGATTTTAATAAAAACTGCCTTCTTCCTTACTGCCTCAATCAGATCGCAAATCCGCTTATCGAGACTATGTCCTTCAAAATCTACATAGAAATAGTATTCCCAGGGCACCTCTTTTGTAGGGCGTGAT
>DASTUU010000302.1:0-9263 GCA_035759485.1 Nitrososphaeraceae archaeon | reverse complement strand
ATATTCACCGTACAATAAGAACAAAATAAACTTAAAAATGTATACCAAGTATACATTTTATAGTGAAGTTAGTTCGCAACAACGGACAGCCAGTACCGGTTGGTGTTTATGACTTTTTACATTAGGGAAGCCTTTGGCCCCTTATTGGTCGCCTAGTTAGCTAATAGTAACTTAGTATCATAACACTAACTATACTGTTTATATGTGATTACCTTTATATAGTTACACATAGGTGAAAGGTGAAACTAGTGAAAAAGACAGAAAGAGTAAGTCAAACTATATCATTTACTAACAATCAACAGCAACAATATTATCGTGATAGATTATTACAGCTAAAAGACTTTAGTGATGCATTTGAGTTAGTGAAAATGGCAGTTAATGAAAAGTTCAAAATGCATAGAGCGGGATTAAGCCTGGTACTACAAGGATTACCAACTAACCTTGGAGCTTACCATGTCCTGGGTTCAAATATGATAATAATAAACAGGAGGATTCTGGATATAATTAGAAGACGTAAATCTCATGAAGAATATAATTCATACTTGTTTATGGTACTTGCTCATGAATATCTTCATAGTTTTGGTATTGTAGAGGAGCTGCAGGTTAGAAGCATGACATATGATTTATGTAAGTCTTTACTTGGAGAAAACCATCTTGCATGTATAATGGCTAGATACCAACCTTGGGCTGTATTTCCGGAGCTAAACTTGTATCAAAATAGTAATAATGATGATAGTACTAATACTAATGACGGCTTTGAGAGGAGCTTTGAAATTGTAAAGAATTTTGATAAGACTACTCAGTCTTATATCCATTAATATTACTGTTATGATTTGGGTTATTATAGATTAGAAGAGATAGTAACATACGAGAAGTTATTGTTATAGTAAAAGATAGCGGTTCTGGTATAGATACAGAAATTGCTCCAAAACTATTTTCAAAGTTTGATACAACACATAGACCCAGTTTACTATCCTTTGATTTTTGACTTTTGTAAACAGATATCCAAAGGGTATATGGCAATAGATGTATTTTGGAATCCTTCTAGACTGGGAGCAGGAGAATATACAAAAATTGGTTCAGTAAACTGGTATGGATTAACTTATGAGGAATTAGTATCCCTTATTGCTACAAGGTTTCACATCCTAAATGATAGAATCTATAAAACAGATATATCCTTCATAATAAACTTGTTACTTACAGAAGGGCAAACTCCATTTGAAGATATACTTGCACGAAGTTATGAATTTTATTCAAATAGAATCAGAAGACGCCGCCAGCAGCGGTCTGACTTTAGAACTTTATCAATAAGGAATAGTAGAGCAAAGAAGTTAATTGATATCAATGAACTTGAGTGTGTTAGACTTCTCTCTTCTTTGTATCCAACAGAACTAGACTTTATAAAAACAGAATTTACTCAATGGATGGAATCTTCTTATAGGGTAACGACTCCAGCCTTAATAGCAGCTAAATTTCTGTGGCTTTGTAGAACAAATAAGCTTCCAGTAACATTGAATGAGATCTCACGGGATTTTGAAGTCCGAACCGGGAATATTATACATGCATTATCAGATACAGACTATATATACCCGTTGCATACGCCGGATTATATCAATAGAATATCAATGCAACTTAGTTTACCATCTAACCTTATATTTGGATAAAGAGCATGACAGTCTCATCAATACAGGCCCTGTCATGAGGGCCTGTTGTGCTGTAATAAGAGCCGCAGATACACTGTACTCTACCTAAAGAAAAGGTTGCCTCAATGCTAGGTCTTACTAGCGTGGGAGTACGACAGGCTCTCAAGAGATTAGAGTAAATTTTCAGTATTTAGATATAAGCCACGTACCGGTCTTAATGATTGGTACTTCATACAAAGATAGTACATAAAATCAGCTAATTTTATAACACATATACAGAAATGCAGATTTCCTAGAATGTCTTTTTTAGATACTCTATAATAATAATGATTTTAATTCTAGTCAATTTTTATAACTTATGATATGTTGCATGATTACCTGTGCTATGCCCCATAAGGTTTTCTATATTTATCGGCTATCATGCCAGCTAATTCACATCTTGTTTTGAAATATTTCTCAGAGAATGGTTTGTAGGAAATGGATGCCTTTTCTTTCCTGCTTCTAATTCTTTTCGTAGTACTTGAGCCCGAATTGCTCGCTCCATCAATCGTTTGACTCCTATGGAAGTTAGTTGTTTTGGGATTGTAACTAGACCTTTACTTATCTTAACTTGTGTATCCCACAAGTCATGCATAACCCAGCTATCATCAGTTATTATCTCACCTGATTCCTCTCTGTACTTCATCCATTCGGCAATACTAAGGTATGCTGATGGAGTTATATATACCGAGTCAAAAAAAGTCGTTTCAGAGATTGTTAGATGAAGTACAAAAGATCTGTAACGTGATAGTGAGGACATTTATCAAAACAAACACCCCGATCCTTTTATAGGATCATATGTCTTATGATGTAGATTGACCAGCTAAGAGGGTCTAAGCAGCATGCACAAAGATAGCGTTAACAGATGCTCATGGGCTGACAATAAATATCCAGAAATGCAGCTATATCATGATACTGAATGGGGAGTTCCAGTTCATCAAGATACAAAACTATTTGAATTCCTAGTTTTAGAGGGTGCTCAAGCAGGATTAAGATGGTCAACTATTTTAAAGAAACGTCCAGATTACAGAAGAGCTTTCGGTAATTTTGATGTAAAAAGAGTAGCAGAGTTCGAAATACATACTATAGATAAGTTATTAAATTCCTCCAATACAAATATTGTAAGAAACAGATCAAAGATTCAGTCTGCCATTACAAATGCTAGAGCATTCATCAAAGTGCAGCGTGAATTTGGCAGCTTTGATAACTACATCTGGAGATTTGTTGAAGGTAGAAAAACCAAACACAACTTCTTTAAGAATTACCAGCAAGTCCCTGTAAGGTCTGTAGAATCAGATAATTTAAGCAAAGATCTTAAGGCTAGAGGATTTAGTTTTGTTGGATCTGCTATATGTTATGCTATGATGCAAGCGGTTGGTCTTGTTAATGATCATACAACTAACTGCTTTCGACATAAAGAACTACTTGAAAGAAACGATAAATGAATTCATTTACCATTAGATATAGGATGCGGATCCAACCAATATTATTTGCACCAGTCCACATCCTTCTTATCTGCTCTTGCACGACACCTTGCAATTGAACCTAGTTAGCTTTATACATTGAACTAAAATTTTAAAAGGCTGCAGTATCTGTTTCGGCAGCATTGCGTAGGATTAAGATCTAGGAGTGGGTCGATATTCACTAACATAGTGATCATCCAATTCCATTGAGTTGAGTTCCAATTCGTCTCTCTGAGCATATGGTTATCGCAGCAGGACAGGCTGAGCATCAATGCATACTCGGAATAATGTGTAGGGCTTGGGGCATAAGTCATATCCATTTTGAAAGCGAGCGTGGAGATGCAACTGATTTGCAGTGACATAAAGATACCCGTCAGTTGCTACTGAGAGAGCGTCCGAATTAAGCGTCCAAAGGACAATCCGTAAAGACAGGCGATGTTTTAATAGGTTTTAAATAATACTATGAATCTCATCTAAAAATAAAAAGAAAGATTTATGTCAATAGTTGATGGAATGAATAAGCTATATTATGAACTATCAACAAAATAATAATAATAATAGTATTAAAGAAAATCGGTTGGTCCAAATACCAACAGGACACGTTAAACTAGGCAATCTAAATATTCCAAATGGCGCACAAGGAATAGTTTTATTTGCTCATGGAAGCGGAAGTAGTAGACATAGCCCAAGAAATAAATATGTTGCTCAAATATTACAAGATTCAAGTATTGCTACGTTACTTATAGACCTTCTTACGGAAGAGGAGGAAGAAGTTGATATACAGACACTTCAGCTCCGATTTGACATAGACTTGCTTGCTCAAAGATTGCTAGGGGCTACCGACTGGTTGCAAAAAGAATCTGAAACAAAAAATCTAAAAATCGGCTACTTTGGCGCCAGTACAGGAGCTGCAGCCGCATTAATAGCAGCAGCCCAAAGACAGCAATTAGTAAAGGCTATTGTTTCCCGCGGTGGAAGACCGGATTTGGCAGGTTCTGCCAACTTATCTGGGTAAAAGCACCTACTCTCCTTATAATAGGAGGGAATGATGAGCCCGTAATAGGGATGAATAAAGAGGCATTTGAGCAACTTAGTAGTATTAAAGACAACAACAAAAAGAAAATTGTAATAGTTCCAGGAGCTACACATCTTTTCGAAGAGCCTGGAAAGCTCGAAAAGGTAGCAGAACTCGCAACAGAGTGGTTTGTCAAATATCTTGAATAGACAATGAAAAAATTATCATGTACTTTACATTAGTATTAACCACTAGCAGCCATGGCTTTGACAATGTCTGTTTTAGTAATTATACCGACTAGGGTATCATTTGAATTCACAACAGGAAGACCACTTATTCTGTTCATCGCCATTATTTGTGCAGCGTCGGCTAAATCAGAATTCTGTGATATAGTTATCGGATCGTATTTCATTATATCTCTGGCCAGAAAATATGTTCTTATTCCAGATGGTATGAATATTTGTCCCTTTTTCCGGGTACTGGTTGCTATTTCTTCTACTGCCTGATCACTAGTGAGTGCTTGATCTCCAAATAAAGGAGGTCCAAATAAAGTGCTGACAGGCAATAAGTCTCGACCAGTAATTATACCAATAGGCTTCTCGTCTCGTGTCACAACAATTCTGGATATTTTGCCTCTTGTCATTAACAAAAGAACCATATGTAAAGGTTCATCTGGTTTTACTGTCAAAACTTTCTTATTCATGTATCTCTCAACCACTTCCTGTCGTGTATAGTATTTTCCATATCCTTCCACAAGATCACTTTTTGTAAAGATGCCCTTTAGGCTGGCCCTATCATCAGTAACTATTATGGAACTGATTTTATTCTCTATCATCAATTTTGCATATAAACTTAGATCTGCTTTTTCATTTACTGTTAGAAGTTTCTTGCTCATAACTTCCTCTAACCCGACCTCTTTGAGACGCCTCTCCGGTATTTGAGTATACAGATACCGAGCAATATCTTTCTCTGTAACTATTCCTAAAGGTTTGTTTCCCTTGGCAACAACAATTCGACTAATATTGTACCTAACTAGACTATTACGAGCGTCATGAAGACTCTTATTCGGCCCAAGTGTAATTGCGTCCCTGCTTATATCTATTGCCTTTAATTGTATATCTTTTTGCATGTTGTATATTGATCCTTCCTTTCTTATTATCTCTAAAAAGATTCTGTTTATTATATTTAAAGCAGATTTACGCAATGAGGACATGCTGCTCTGGATATGCGTACATGCCATGACACTGACATACAAATTATATCTGTAGAATTAAGTGGTAAGATTATTAAAAGACTATCCAAGATTGTGCTTCAACCGAACTATTTCTATTAGAATCTCCAGCGCTAAATATATTTCACATATTATGAAATAAGAAAAGAGATAATATTTTTTGAGAATAGGAGTATATCTTCATCCAAAGAGGCCAAAAGTCTCTCTAGGGCGTATAATAAAACTAATTCACTCTGCCGGTGCAACGTATTCACATAGGGATCCAGATATAGCAATGGTGGTAGGTGGGGATGGTACTTTTGGCCACTATGGGAGATTGCTTTCTGTCCCAATGTTATTTGTGGGCTTTAGGGACCCAGATCTTTTGGGCAGTAAAGCCAGACTTGCTCATGTATATTTTGAAGATCTACCCAAATCTTTGAAAGACATTCAGAGAAGTAAATTCTCTATAGAGGAAAGAAAGATGCTCTCTGTAGATTATGGTACAAGTAAACCGAAAGAGATTTTAACAGATGTATATCTAGAGCGTGGCGTATTCTCCGGTTGTTTAAGATACTCTATTTCCGTTGATCATAAAAAAAAGATGGAACACTCCTTACCGCAAAGATTTACAGACTATGCTATAGGAAATGGTGTGATTGTCAGTACATCATTTGGATCCAACGGGTATTACTATTATCCAGATAGGATAAAACTAGGAAAGTGGAATGATACTAGATGCATTCAGATATTTGATGACAAAAAAATAGGAATCTGTCATATCATTCCTGCTTTTTTGATTCGCAAAAGCGGACACAAAATCCTACGAAGTCATAATATTGATAGCATTCAATACACTGTCCCCTTTGAATCCACCATTAAGTTTTCACTTACAAGAAGGGCAAATGCACGATTATACGGAACATCAAATGGATCAAGAGGAGTGGCAATTAATGTTAATGCCCCAATAACTATTAGTCCATCTATTAGAACTGCAAAGATTATCCGATTGGATACAACAAAAAAATAACAATAAAAATAAGGAATACAGAACTATGACCTATTGTTAGTTCTCCACTTACTTATTTACATTATGAATTGTTATTACAAATTGTCTCACATTGGTGTTGTGACTTATTTATATGTACACTATCGTAATTCACATGCCTGTATCATGAAATCCCCTCTCATTTCATCTAACAACGATTTAGTCATTAGCATTAGTAGCCAACAACAAGAAAAGAAAGATGCATCATCACTTTCCAATCTTTCTCACGACTATATGCAGACCTTTATTGAGGATTACACTGTTCCATAATCTTTGGCAAGATAAGTAAAACTTTTTAAATACTAAGTTTGAGTATTTAAAAAATTCGAGTATTTACAGGAGCTAGTTAAGTTACAAGGAGATGCTTTAACTTGTTGTATAGCCCTATTGAAATCAGATATATTGGTCTGAGAGACTTTGCAGTCTCCTCTTCAGTATCACTGATAGAAATGTAAGCAGGATATGAAGAGATCCCCCAATAGAATCGATTACAATAGAATAGTTGTGGCCAATATATACGATTATTACACCCTATTCTTTCTTTCTTTTGTTTGTGAAATACTATCAGATTTTAAGTACCGGAAGGTTGTTAATAAGCTATTCCTGTTCTAAGAACATTAAGTAAAATTAAGTTCTGGAGAAAACTAATCATCAAAAAAACTGTCCCCATCAAAAAAGCTGTCGTCATCATCGTTTGACTCTCCAAGGTCTAGATCATCTCCGCTGTCATTATCCTCATCATTGCCGTCATCGCTGCTGTCATTATCAGTATTTTCATCTGTATTCTCTTGGTTGTGATCGGCAGCAGAGACAAATGGAAGCAAACTTGATATGTCACCATTATTTTCCTCTTCCTTTTGATCTATTGCATCTATCTCTGGTTCTGGTGGTGTTTCTATTGATGGTTTTATGCCTGTTACGTTTATGCTATAGTGTTTTGTCAGGTTTACGGGATTACTATAACATGTTATCTTTGAAGTCAGTTCGTTAGTACCTTGTGATATTAGGTGATAGGATTCAGTGTAAGTAAATGTCCAGTTAGAATAGTCTTCGTTGCCTCCTGCACCTGTGGCCTCAACTTTCTGGTAAGGCTTTAGGTCGTTCCAGTCAATGTATACAGTACAATCAGAATCGATATTATCACTTGATGTTCCTAAGACAACCAACTCACCAATCGGAATCTGTTGGTTATTGCTTTCGGGCGATGTAATCTTTACTGCTGGTGGTGACAGGGTTTCTGCATAGGCGATGTCATTGTTTAACCATATAGCGAAGATTAAAATTAATCCAAAGGCAATGATTAAAAGAAAATACATATCATTAAATTTAATGATTGATACACCTCTCAGATGATAACCCCACTATAACATTACAATAATATATTTAAATTAAGAAAAAAGAACATGGAATCCGATGTTAGAATTTTAGTGGTAATATTTCTTACTGATAAAAATTGGATAACAGTCATACCAATAAAAGGATGACCGTACCTCTACCGTATATACATTTCTTTTGCATTGGTGTTTGTATAAATCATTAACTGAGTGGTCATATTTCATATTTGACAATTCTCAACTAGCGTATAACTGTGCTGGGGTAACATGTAAAATGCAAGCTTAATAATGAGGTTCAGCTAGCCACTAACAACAATGATGCAAACAAAACTACTCTCAGTATTATTCATTGCATCTGCAGCCATACTGGTATCAGGAGCGATACAAAACAGTGCCATGGCATATCAATATTCGCAACAAAAACACGGAGGGTATTCTCACCATAACAAAATGATGATGATGAAGCCAGGATCGTATGCATTGCAAGTTTACAAAATGATGAAAATGGTAATCCTACATGGATAGTTTCAGGTCTTTACAAAGGCAGTCTATCAATGAATAATAAAACACAAGATGGAGCCGCAACAGGTAGTCTTCCAAATGCAACATTGAATTCCAAATTTAATATGGTAATGACAAATGGATCTGCTATGCATGATCATGAAATTTATGACTTTACACTTACAGATATGTCAATGCCAAATAACTCGACAACAGTATTTAATGGAACTGCTACTATAACCATGAGACAAGGACCAGTACCTGATGTCCCAGTTAGCATAAAAGCGATGGATAACAATGCCGTAAGTATATGGATTGATCCAACCAGGGTCAATAACCACTTTGGGAACACACCAATATTTGCGCTAGTTCGTACTAAGTGCCGCTGACGCTGATTGTTGTGTTGCTATAGACACTATTCCTATTCCGCCTGTAAGCAGTGCACCTATGATCGTGAACATTTTTAATATTTGTTATTTTCATAGTATTACTATCCAACCTATTTGATATAAGACCTAGTCAGGTTTGACTATCAACTATCATATGTGCTTGCTGATGATATGCTACAGTAGTGGGCAGGGATGCATAAGTTCTTTCTTGGATAATCAAAGACTTTGGGCAGATTGGTTGGTGTAGCAGCAAGGTCTTAGGAATCCTGTCCGCAACTTTATTTGCCCGATCAAGAAATGTGGTTACCAACCAGTAGACATCTTCCACAGCCTTTGCCATTCTAGCTATTTTTATAGAGTCTCGAATATTTTGTGTTGTATTCCATACTGAATCAGCCGTAGCTCTTGCTATTTCTTCATCTACATTGTAGTGATTCTAGGTAAGAAGTATTCTGTTTTGCTATACCCCGTTTACTAACCTTTATCATTTTACCAAGTTAAGAACCAGTTAGTGGACTAACTAACTTCCCTTTGACAAGCTTACAAGGCTTTAATCCCAATCCTCAAAAAAAGTATCCGCGTCATCTTCTTCTATTGGCTGCATAGCCGTGGTAGTATCAT
>DASTUU010000301.1:0-9878 GCA_035759485.1 Nitrososphaeraceae archaeon | reverse complement strand
GATTTGATAGTATAAGGCTGCTCAATAATGACAGATTCTGAACGCTTTACCTTTAGGACCTGCTCTACTTGGTCTTCGATTGTCATAAATCTGTGAATAATACCAATGCCGCCTTCTCTGGCCAGTGCAATGGCCATCTCGTATTCAGTAATAGTATCCATATTTGCACTTACAAGAGGAATGTTTAGCGTTATATTGCGGGAGAGTTTTGTTTTCAAGTCTGTCTGAGTTCTGGAAACAATAGGCGACCGTTTAGGAACTAGAAGCACGTCATCAAAGGTCAATCCTTCTCTAATATTCAATATCCTTTGACAGACTACGTGTAAAGTAGGATTATAAGCCTTTGCAGTTCGAGAATAAGATTATACAATTTCGGTTGCATTAATACGCCATGTATATGCAATGTCTAATACAAATAAAACTGCACATGAATTTAACGAATAGGATAAACAAAGATCCTGGGTGAGAAGCTAGGAAAATAGATGATATGTTAAAAAGAGGTTATCGCGATGAAATGCATGCAACTCTTTCAATTCTTTTGATATATTGGTATGAACAAAGGATGCATATGTCTATTTACGTATGCCAACAGATGAGCTAGTGGACGCCGAATTCGTTTCTAATAGGATTTTAAACTTGAAGACAAAAGCTCCAAATAATCTTCCTCCGAAATCGGGAAGATGAATAATACAAGCTCATTTAGAGCCGCTTAAACATCAAGCTTTGAGTTCAAAAGTTACTATAGCATTGTCAAGATGGCCTTATAAATAGCTGACTTTGTAAGCGACATTCTTGCGGCGAGCATATGAGTTCAAGGAGCGTATGATAATCAACATACAGACTACGTGGTCAAAGACTCCTAACAAACTTAGCTTGCTTTATCTATGTACCTTTTGTTTTAGAGTCAATGAATAAGACCGCATATTGTCAGAGCATGGACTGTTTCCTTCACATTATGTGTTCTTATTATCTTAGCGCCATTAAGAGCGCTGATTATCTCAAAAACAAGCGAGGGAATTAACCGTTCTTCTGTCTTCAAATCAAGTATCTTTCCGATAAACGACTTTCGTGACACTGAAATACAAATCGGATTCGAAAAGTCTGTTGCAAGTTCGCTTAATCTTGAAATTATCTCAATGTCACGAATATACCATGGCATATCTCTTATAATCGTGAAAAAGGGATTTTTTCCTTTTGCTCTAAAAAATCCAACTGAGGGATCGATAACTATTTTGCCCTTTTTGATTCCCATTTTTTTTGCAATAGCCAGGCTTTCTTTTAATAACCTAATAGTGCTCAACATCTTTCCCGTCGCTATTAAGTTAGGTTGAGAGTAAATTCTTCCGATACGACCGTACGCGCCTATAATGACTGGCAGATTTGATTCTGCCACGATGCCAGCCATGTCGCTGTCATATTTTAATCCAGTTATATCATTCAGGCAATCAACTCCAAGATTCACAGCTTCTTTGGCCACTGCAGACCTAGGGGTATCCGCAGAGATAGCTACGTTACAATTGTTCTTTACTATTTTGACGGCTCTTTTCATTCTTTTGATTTCTTCTTGAACAGAAATATTGTTTTCAAGATAAGGTGCTGTAGACATTGCTCCAATATCTATTAGTTGGGCACCAGCTTGTTCCATAGTTGCGGCGGATTGAGCAATACTCCTTGTTGTTGTCTTAATGGAATCCTTGTAAAATGACTCGGGGCTAACATTTATAATTCCCATAACTCTGACAGGAGAGTTGCGCCCCACCAATACGTTTCCTATTTTTATCAATTATCGAGATGAGAATCTCAGCAAAATATAAATTCATTATCAAGAAAGATCTGATTTAAAGTAAACTAAACTAAACTCACCCCTGCCTTAAAAGAGCGTAATGCGACATTAAACACATCAATCGCCCCAGTTTAGCCCAAAATTTATAAATCAGTCATATTTAAAGCAAGACAGTTATGCAGATGTTATGTTTTTTAACAAGATAAGTTGAGTAAGAATATTAAAGCATTCTTTCTCTCAAAACTATGAGTGTACGATTTGTGTCTACTTATTAGTTGGACTATAACAAACTTTGAATATGAGAGAGTCTATTCGTACCTGTTTGTTAATTTGAAACCGATCTCCCTACACTACTGGTTATAGATGCCGTCGTTGCTCGAGGTTATGCTAAATGGTTAGAACACTAGACAAGACTCATACTGTGCTTTCATATGTTGAAGGGAGTTTGAGGAATGCAGTAATAGCCAATGGTGACGGTCGATATCACAATGGGTTTATCTTCTCGCTTCTAAATCCTCCAGTACCATTAGGGGGAAATGTTGTATCTCTTGATGTTTATATAGATGAAATTCCAGTCCCAAAAAAATCGATTTTTATCGCAACGTCTGAAGATATTATCAACGCCTCCTCCTTATCCGAAGATAGACCAATTGCCTTTAAGCCATTCCAAAGTGCAAGGTTCCTAATACTGAAGGAGAGCATTTTGGAAAAAAGGAAGCATAAAGTAGCAATTTTGAGTAAGCTGGAGGGATTCGAACAGATAATTATTCCTTTTACATTTGCTGACCATGTAGCAGGACAGACCGAAAGAGTGTATATTTCCTCCTCTGATATAGTTGAGGATGAGGATGAATCCTATGCCACCACTACTTCCACGAATGAAGCCACGATATTCAAAAATTTCACTAATCCTTTGGTGCTTTCTGGGAAAAAGGCATACATTGTGTGTTCTTCCAGTGGCTCACTTGCGGCTGATTGGACTTGGATGGGTGCAAGGTACGATAATGGCGGATTATATGTTCCTCCGGCCAGGGCCTTTGGTCGAATAGTAGTTGAAATCTCTACCGATGACGGTATCCGCAAGAGGCTTCCAAATTTTGTGGTATCGTCGAGGCATGAGAATGGAATGCTATCTACACGACATGAACTTGCAGGGTTGCAAGTGCAAAGAACCTTGTTTGTACCGCCTGAGAATAAGGGTTTTGTGATGATAGTTAATCTTTTTGACAAACTCTTTGAGCGCTCAAAATTGAGCGCAAAGAGAAAGAACGGAGATATCAAGGAGCCGCCCAATAAAAGAACTGTGAGAGTCCATTTTATGATTGATGGAAACATAACAAGCTACGGTCTAGCAGCTATCTCTCAAAGCAACTCATCAAAATTCCTAACGTCGGATAATTGCTTACAGATCGAGACCGCCTCGAGAAAGGGAATTGCTCATTATTATGGAACAATAGGAATTGCACCTAAAGAATTAAGACCAGTAAAGGTGTTGACAGACTCCTTTGATAATGATATGGAAATGTCGTACGACATAGAGATTAGGCCCGGCGAGGTTAGGAATCTTGCACTGATTGCAGTTGGAAGTTTTACCAATTCTGAAGATTGCATAACAGAATTCCGCTATATGAGAGATAATTATAGAAATCTCTTTGAATGTACAAAAAATCATTTCTCGAATATGTCTTATTGTACTCTCCAGGCTTCCCAAGGATCTGATCAGAAACAAAACCCTGTCATTACAAAATTAGTAAGAGCCTTCCAAAAGGCAAAGATGAGTATGGAGTATCTGAAAGCTAAATATGATAAATTGGGGGTAGGTATCTGTGCGGGACTACCAAGATTTCCTAACTATTGGGCGAGAGATACGGGATGGTCGCTCAGAGGCTATCTTTCTATGGGAGATTACGATTTTGCTATAGCTGTAATCGAGAATTTTCTTCGGCACCAGGCTAAAAGGACCACTAATAGTGCTTTGAAAGGTGAACTACCCATGATCATCAGCGGAAAGGCATTTCTGCATAGTACTACTTTTGGTTCATCGGACTCGACGTTTCTTTTCCCTTGGGCCATACGGGAATACGTCTTAGCCACTGGAAATATTTTCTATCTGAAAAAGAGGTGGCAATCAATTGCTGATTTGGTCAATTGGGGGTTTTTAAAAGATTTTGACGGAGATGGATTGGTTGAACATGGATTTACTGGGATTGCAGAAAAGTTGCCGATACAGGATTCGACATGGATGGATCACATAGATAGAAGAAAAAGCGCAAATGATATCCAAGCCCTATTCTATGAGAGTCTTAGTATAGGAAGTGAGCTTGCAGGAATCGTTGGAGATGAACACCACCAGAAACAGTGGAGTGAATCCTCAAAGAAATTACAAATAAAAATAGACTCCGAATACTGGAATGCAGAGAGGGCATTCTACTACGACACTATTCGCCGTAACGGCTCAAAAGATCCTAGTGTTAGACCAAATACCCTCGTCCTCTTACTGACCGGCGCTGTTAAGGATAGAACCAAGGGGGCATCTGTTCTCTCAAGGCTAGAACAAAATGACGTGACAACTCCTTGGGGATTAAGGACCCTAAGTAGCGCTGACCCAAAATATCATCCCAGTCTATATCATGACGGTGCTGTGTGGCCCCTGGTTACAGGCTGGGCAGCTTTGGCAGAACTTAAACTATCTAGGCGGGAGCAAGCGCTTTATTATTTAGAATCTATGGCAAATAGAATCTTACAAGAGAACGGTATGTTTGCCGAGACTTACCGAGGAGATAGACCTGAGCCATATAATTCTTGCATCTTGCAAGCATGGTCTGTTGGCATGTACATTTATGCATTCCGCGAAATGATGTTAGGAATGAAAATGAATATGGCGGAGAACAAAATCCACCTAGAACCTCAGATTCCAGAATCACTGCTAAATGTTTGTATGCCATTGAAGTTTGACCATCCGGTTTCAACAAAAGAAGGCGTAGGTAGACTGCAAGTGACCATTGAACCGGACAAAAAAAAGATAACTGCTAACTTCAAAAGCAATAATTTTTGTGTCCGAACGGATATCTCTAGCAATTCTTATTCGATTAATTGATTATTAATATAACAAGATCACATGGACCTTCCGATACATTGCATAATAATTATCATCGTTGGCCCTCCCGCCACGTTAATCTTGTTTGTATCTCAATTCAACTTCCACCCGAAATAATTAAGTACGCATTAAGCAAATCTAGCAACAATTGCAATGATAATTATAAATAAAGAAAAAATATTTCAGGAAATCAATAATCAGAAGCCACATTCGGTGGCTCTCAACGGACCAGAAGGTATAGTTGCGAGAATACAAGAAATCGCGGAGGGTATCCAAGAAGTATTTCATATTCCCGCGTATATTATTGGCGACACTTGCTGGGGATCCTGCGACTTAAATACTCATGCGGCCGATTTGTTGGGGGCTGACATCTTGTTCAATATTGGTCATACTATAGCCATACGGGCAACGGGTAAAAAGGTAGTAATGATTGATGCATACGACGACATAAGCTTCGATAAAGTGGCAAGGAAATGCGCTTCAGAGCTTAGAGATCACTATAGAACTGTTTCATTGCTTACCGATAGTCAGCACCTCAACCAAATTCCGTTTGTAAAGAAGATATTTGAAGAATACGGCTATGAAACAATAACTGGTAAAGGAAAAGGACAGTTGAGCGATGCCCAAGTTTTTGGTTGTGAATTTTATCCTGCTTACTACCTACAAGATAAAGTCGAGGCGTATATATTTTTAGGACAAAGTATGTTTCATTCGGCGGGCATTGCAATGTCAACCGAAAGGCCGACTTATATGTTGGATCCATACTTTCAAGAGTATTCAGAAGTTACTGAGTTTGCTCAACGTATTCAAAAGAAAGCTATTTTGGCAATTTATAAGGCGCTAGACGCCAGCAGAATCGGATTAGTCATTGGATTGAAGGAAGGCCAGTTTGCACAAGTGCGCGCCCTAGAATTAAAAAAAACGTTAGAGGAACTGGGCAAGAGGGTACAGCTAATTGCCTTGACAGAAATCACTGACGAACGTATCCAGATTTTTAAACAAATTGATGCCTTTATTCAAGTCGCCTGCCCTAGGATAGCTACCGACAATCACTTCAAAAAGCCGATGCTCTCTGTTCCTCAGGGCATGGCTCTCATTAGACTGCTTAAGAATGAACCAGTAGGAGATTTCCTTAAGGTTCAGCATTGGTTGTAAATATTTTACTATTGTGTCACTTTGGTTTTAAGTGCCTCCGGGGATACAAGGTCATCAATGGATTCAAAACTTTGGCGTGTACTTAACAGGTTGGAAGAAAGGTCTAAACTAGAAAGATCGGGCAAAGTGTCTGTGCTCAGACAAAATATGATGCTTGCTATCACGTACGAAACAGGTTTATTTTTTAATATACTTCTCAAAGCCATGAAAGCTAAACGGGCTTTAGAAATAGGGACGTCTACAGGTTACTCTGCTCTGTGGTTGGCAGAGGCTCTCCTGCACAACAAGACTTCTAACAAGAATAGAAGGTTAGATTCAGACAAAGCACTAATAACTATCGAAAAGGATCCTAGGAAAATCAAAAGAGCATCCAAAAATTTCTCTGAAGCGAAGATTAGCGATAAAATATATCTAATGGAGGGACCCGCGTTAGAAAACCTACTCAAACTTTCTAAAAGGACCCTTAAGAACAAATCCCTCTTTGATTTCATTTTGCTTGATGCAGATAAGGAAAATCTCAAACAGTATTTTGACTTGGTTCTGCCATTGCTAAGGGACGGAGGTATTATTGCTACCGATAATGTGTTATATCCAGAAGACTATCGCCCAATTATGAAATCCTTTTTGAAATATGTCAGGGCCAAACCAGACATTAGGTCAGTAACAATCCCAATAGGTCATGGTGAGGAAATCACAACCAAATGTGCCAGCCAAGAACAGCTTGATAATGCCCGACGTCCTTAGAGCGCAACAACCTAACTGTTTAACAGAATATCATATTAGGATCTCTTGCGGAAAAGATGAGGGTGAATGCAGCTCATAAATGCAATTTTAGCCGCTTTACTCTTTATCCAAGTTCCGTTTGAAGAAGCTATGTTTGCGTGCCGGATAACGGATCGCACAAAAAATACGGGCTGGATAGCTAAATGTAATTCGTAACAAGATGTTCTGGGAACTCTTGACATGTGTGACTTATTTTTTCGTGTTATGCTCCTGGTCCACGGGTCGATATTCTCTATCATTTTTTGTATTTTGGTTTGTATTACAGACTAAAATTAATGGGTTTGCATGTATAATGTTACTATAAGGTAGGTCTTTTTATTCTCATTACATCTGGAACAGAGAATAGCCCTTCAGTTTCAGCGTCTATAACGTTGCAACCACGGAGGGGAAATAAAAGCAAAATAAAAATGGAATCGAAATTGTTTTTATTAAGTATAGGTAGGGACAAGCGACCTTTATGTTAGAGGAATGTAATCTTATTACAGACTGTAGACAATGCAATTAAGCTAGATTATAGAGCAGTGATTCCGGTCTCTTTACCCATGAAGTCGTAGGCTTCGATAACATCATAAACAAAGATCTTGCCGCTCCTGTTCGCTCCGGTACTCATCACCTCTAATATATCGTCAATAATTTTACTGGCCGTTTCATCCGTTGTGATTACCTCAATTTTGGTCTTGATCACAAATTCTGGGATATACCTTTCTATTCCCCTTCCTGGAGATACAGACTCGGTTTTTGTTCTTCCTCTTCCTCTGATCAAATGAAAATTCATGCCACCAACCCTATGTTTAAGTAGGATACTATTTATCTCAACAAGACGTTCGTGCGCGAAGATTACTTCCAGCTTTTTCATACATGTCGACTCATGTAATACCTTTATTTAGCCATATCAAGTAGCCCATACCCAGAAAGGCACCCCCCGTAACCTGCATTGTTTTCTAATAATCGCACGGGCTTTCGTAGCTGCTTCCTCTTCTTTGCAGGATTTCGTTAGATACTGCACTAAAAGCTCTCCGTAGAGTTTTTTTGCTCGCTCCTCTGTGAAGTCTTTATATGTTCTTTTCTTATTCCTATCGCTGTCATAATTATCTTTGTCAACGTTGTCTGAAACAATAGCTTCAATTCCAAAGTTTTCTTTACCGATCCCTTTTAGTTCACTATACTCTTTTTTACATTTGGGACACATGTCATCAAAGAATTCTGTGTGGCTAGGACATGTAGTCATTTCCACAGTTGTTATCCTGAATCTTGGATGCTATAAATGTGACTGTGATTTTTTATAATACTTTACAATTAGTTGAAAAATGGGAAAAATATTACTTAAAATCAATTATTGTACACATAAAATCAGCCAAGTATTTGCTCGACTTATGTGAATTGTGAATGATCAGTTATTTCGTTTGAAGGCTTATTCCTACATCGTAGTTCTTTAGGGTTGTACCCTTCAGCTCAATGCCCTGTTCTATGTCCCCTAGAAGGATCTGTTCTTCACCAACATTTATAGCGACCCCATTATAGTACATATCAGCAGTTACGAAAATTTCATCATACTCAATTTTAGCCTCAAATGATATTCTTTTTGTTGCATTGCGAATCCTCAAATGTCGCGGTTCATAATCTATGCTCCAACTCTCTCTCTTATCCTTGCTCCAAGAATTTTCGGAGACTACCCCAATTAGGTTATTTTGGGCATCAAAGAAGTTAATATCTAAAACCAAATAGAGGTTATTTTCCTTTCTGATTACAACAAGATCAAAATCATCGACCGATAGGATCCTATATGTATTGATAAACCTTGTTTTTCCAATATTTACAATTAATTCTGCTGAGTTTATAACAAAAGCATCGTTAGCATTTATCTTGTTATGTGGCTTTGTTTTGAAATCAAAAAGCTGAGTGTGTGATATCTCATATTTGCAAAATTTCTGATTATGGTTAGGACAAATTGCTGCCATATTCTCCGGGAGAAATTCTGAAGTTTTGCTAGAAGGGTCTAGCTGTACGTACTCCAATAACGGACAACCACAAATTGAGCAACCGTAGGCAGAATCCCTTTTAAGTTGATTTTGTATGGGAAGAGGCGTTGCTCCTAGAACCACAGTATTCGAAAAACTCTAGTCGTAATGGGTATAAAAATTATAGTAAAGAATACCTTTGGCTTCCTGACTCCTTAACTAAGGAGCCACATATCTTGCATGGATATAATGGGATTTACTGACAGGTACACAAGAGATCCACGGGGAAAAAAATTTATGAAAACACTATAAGTTTCATGTGGCTGAGGTCTGGCTTGCTCATTTATCAAACGTGTTAGTCTATCTCATCAAGTTTCTTGGCTTCCTTCGTAATGTGGGGTATCTCACATTTTTTGTCGTGACCCTTTATATGGTCGGCGGCGTTTTCTTTGTCCAGACTTTTCCCACATATTCTGCAAGAGACCATAAAATATGACGTTATGTTAAACAGTTAAATGTTTTTAGAGCGAGTACGCGGGATTTTAGTCGGCTTTAATAAGCCGTGGTCTACCCGAGCATAATTGTTGTCCAGGATGGGTATACAATAAAGCATAGCAAATGAAGAAGCACAAGATGGCAGTTCAAATTTCACCAGTTTCGATCTTCTTAGTGAAAAGATGACTGTGCCAGACAGAGCCGTTGTTTTATTCCTAACATCTCGGTCGTTCTAGTATTATAATTAAGATTAGTGCCTTTTGTGGTCAGATTACAGAAATTAATTTTAGGGTCGCTTGATAGTCCAAATAATTTGAGGACTTTAATCGAGAAGATATTTTAACAAGATAGGGCAGCGCTCTATACACTACGATTAGATGAATAGTAATAGTAATACAAACACCGATGACAATAGCAACAAATACAATGAGGGGTATAATGAGGAGTATAATGAGGAGGAGGATTGGGTTGAGGAATTTGGCGAGGAAGAGTTTGAGGACGACTATGATGACTACAACGAGTAATATTAGAGCTGTCCCAAACTGAAGGCTTTTCGTAGTCAGCCTTAGGCTCAGAGCCTGCCTTCGTATTATAAGTTTGAGGTTCC
>DASTUU010000300.1:0-1619 GCA_035759485.1 Nitrososphaeraceae archaeon | reverse complement strand
ACCTGTACCCATTACTCCAAAAGGAATGTTTAATCCCGGAGCAGGAGTAGCTATGGTAAACTTTAATGGTGTTTTGGAAGGCTTTGCTATTGGTAAAGATGGAGGAATTCATACCTCATGGATATCTGGATCTGGACCTTGGAATGGGCCCGTTAAGATATCCCAACCACAACAACCAACTCAACCACCAGGAGAACCACCACTACGACCACCACCAGAATTTGGAAAGTAAGTAAATAAGTATAGTATAAGCCTTTTTTTAATTCCAGACCCAATTAACCTAGGAAAAAACTAACTAGCTAACTACACTAACCTATAATGTAAATTCATATCCTTGTTGTAGGTGATCTTTAATAATCTTACGATTGAAATAATGGCTATGAATATAACAGATTTAACTATGAATCTCTTTCTCTAATGCTTCTTTAAGCAAATGCATATGTCTTTTTCTATCTTCCTTAATTGTTTGCCAAATTTTTAGGAGTTCTGTTTTGTTGGCATTCTGTGCGTCTTTGATATATGTTTCAATCGTGTCATACAAAAAGTCTGCATCTTTACCCAAGACTTTTAAAATGTCATAGGCTGTGTCCGTTAATTCAGTTTTCGTTGACATGCCACAATAACAAATGATTAATAAGTATTTAACAAATACGGTCACATTATACAGCTGGCGGAAAATACTGCAGAAGATGCGAGTGTTTTATTATCACTCAACAAATGGTTTGTGAATGTTGCTTGTGTAAAAATTAGCTATGGAACATGTATCAGACTCCAATCACCATAATCCTTTATAGAACATTACAGACATTATCCCATGTTTAAGATACCTTCAAGGTATATGATGATGCTCTTCTTGATAGGAGGAGCAATGACCAAGCAAATGCTGGTATGACATTGATAGAAAAGTTCCAAAAATACGCCTCTTCGACTAAATATGCTATACGTGGGAGGCCAAAATCCCCAGCGCCTCATACCTCGTGCAAGACAGAATGTCATACTTGAGTTGGGATTCTTTATGGGTTCATTGGGACGAGATAGGGTATGTTGCGTATACAAACAGTGTAAAAGTAACACTAACAACATTTCAGCTAGCTCCCCGTTTGTCATAATATACTCCAAAATAGTAGTAGGTGAGTCGCATTATTTGGTTGGTAAGAAGTATTGCAGAAGATGTGAGTGTTACTTTATCACTAAAAAGATATTTTGTCAATGTTGTGGAATGCAGCTCAGGACTACCCCAGCAGAAAGAGAATGTAAGGAAAAAGTGAATAGGAAGAGAAAACTAAGGATTGTATTGAAGCCCACTCGGCTGCATGGCTAAATATTATTTTTTCCATGTTATTCTGGGGCTAAATTATTGGTGCGTCCAAAGAACCCAGAAACCATTCGCCATATCCGCAGGCAAGCCCTAGACTCGACTAACTAACCAGCATGCTCCATCTATACACTGGTTGAGTCTCCTGCGGTTTCCTTTAAAATTTAGTCTAAACTACTCAAAGAAACAAATCATTATTCTTCTTCTCAATCTTGATAATTGATGGCTGGACCATTTCATTCACGTTATTATATAGTTGAAGTAGATGCATTCCCTTCGCAGTAGTCCTGTAAGTCATCCTCCC
>DASTUU010000299.1:0-2892 GCA_035759485.1 Nitrososphaeraceae archaeon | reverse complement strand
AAATTCTTCTCGCCTAATTTCAGATTCTAATATTTGTCTTTGGGATTTTACAGCCAGATAGTTTTGAACTGCCATTGCCTTTGCACCTGTAAACATTCCTACAAGCGCAGCAAGAATAACAACATCGGCTGCAATTACTGCACCACCCACGCCCGCCACAATCCCTAACGAGGTATTTATTCCATCTCCAAATCCAAACACCAAATCTCGTATGTAATTGCTTTCTTTAAAATGGGGCTCAATATGACTTGAATGCTGGGAAAGAGTCATGTTATATGGTTAGTGAAGAGAGTATTTAGATTATTACTACTACTGAATACTTATGGCGCTAGCACTACTATTAGGTCTTGATCACGCCGTCAAATGGTACTTAGATCAGATACCTACAATAGCAGCAAGGAGATCACTACCATTACAAGACTTATTTATAACAATGTTGAGTTCGCCCTCGAATTCCTTTTATAATCCACTGTTGGATCAGACAGGGTGAACGGAAATGATTGACTCAATAGGTGGAGCAGTAGTAATAGTTTCAGACCAACAAAAAGCTATAGAATTTTATACACAGAAACTTGGATTCGAGCTTAAATCAGACATTCCGTTTGGTGGTGGTGGGAGCAGTACTGAGGGTTTACGATGGGTTGAAGTTGCACCAAAGGAATCCCAGTCAACTATTAGTCTTATGGTACCAAATCCTATAGTGATGTCTGACGGAGTGGAGATTGAAGCTATTAAGAAGAGTATCGGAGCAGAAACTGGAATATGGTTTTATTCAAAAAATATGCAATCAACGTATGAAGAACTCAAAGGTAGAGGAGTGGATATTACTGCACCTGAAAAGCAAGAATGGGGAGGTATTATGTCCAAAGTGAAAGATCAAGATGGAAACTCTTTTAGTATAATATCCTCACTGCCACAGTCACCATTAAATCAAGATTGAGCTTATCACTTGTTTGATTCTATTGTTCCCTCAATGAGCTAAGTTATTTAATGCTATTTAGAGGGACATTTGCACTCATTACGTCATCGCCTTGAGCGCTCTGGCCTCTTAGATCTAGTGTCTGTCTACAGTAACTACAAGTTGGTGAGTACGTAGTGATTGTCCCTTCTATTGTGTATTGTTTATCGCTGATGCTAAGTGTTCCATTTATTGACGACCCATTTACATTCAACGTTCCTAGAACTGAAACCGGTATAATTGTCGAAATACTATCTACTACCACTTCTCCGCGTATGCTGTATTGAGATTCGCTTAATTTCTCAACTATTCCTCTAAATTCGCATCCAAGACAGTCGATAGACGGTAGACTAAAAATTCCCCCCACAGCTTCAAATCTTGCCCCAAGCTCCGCTAGACTCGGTCGGGTTGATGACTGAATACTACTACCGTGTGCTTCATAAAGTTCTGGTAATAGAAATGGACGACATACGATGCAAGAGGAGACAACTATTACAAGAAAGGTGACAATCGATGTCAATTCTGTATTGTATCTGGATATTATTTTGGATATTAATACTTATATAAGTAGGATATCCTTTTTACCTGAGTAATTATGACATTCTCTATTTGGAGCCTCAATACATGCATCTTTAAAATCGCATCTGTCCAGATATGCACATCATTTGCATCCATGGGGCAGGAGCTCCTGCTCCTGACGTCAACGGAGTCCTGCAAGTAGGTGGTGGAAGTCATCCATTGGTAAAATGGAGCAAAGTACGAGATTATCCTAAAACATCTAGAATGCAAAATAATTTGCATTTTAAAGTACATATTGCACTGATCACAAACTCCAATGGCCACAGTTTACTCACTTATCTTGATATCGTGTGCTGAAATGATAGTCTTGTTTTTATTTTTGAGATACTTTGTAACAGGTGAATCATTTAGGTTCGGGATTCCATCTAGATACATTTTCTTATCAGGTACCGCATTTTCTATTAACTCCCAAACTGGAGCTGCCTCTACTCCAGCTTCATATATTGAATCTTTGCTACTCGTAATCATTATCTTTTCAAAACTCTCAGTACGCATGTCTAGGGTATATGGGCTTTCTCTCTTAGTGGTGCCATCAGGATTATGTTCATAAACAGAAGTACGTCTACACTCCTTAGCTGCACAAAGACAGCCTGTCCATAATCTAAGAGCAATGTTAACTCTTTCTCTATCGTTCCATACATCGTTTAAAATACTCTGTATGGTGTCTTCATTTTCTTCCAATATTCGAATAAATCTGTCTTTCTCATCTGGATGTAAAAGGATCTTGGGAAAATGTATGTTTGTAGTTCTTATTTTGAGAAGTTGTTGATTTACAAATTGAACTAGCTTACATCGTTTCATGCAATCCAGTCTCAAAGTTTCTGGCAACTGCGGAATGTCACCACATTCTTTTGCCCATTGATATAAAATAGTCATTGTCAAGTCTCCTCCTTCTTGCTGAGCTTCCATTATTCTAGACAAACAGAAATCGCATAGAATGACACTGGGAGCACTCTCGACAGGGACTCTCACCAGCCTCCTTTGAAGCTTTTGATCATGAAACCCTGACTAGCATGCATCCATTCTTTTGAGGAAGATGATCGTTACGTTATAAGAAGATTCTATAGATATTAACTGATATATGCTATGGTTACTAGTCACTTGCTCTTGTGGTACGATGATTTTGTCTATAAAACCATAGCTGAGTGTAGCAGTTATGAGTACTAATCTGAGCTAATCTCATTCCAGTAATCTTTCTTATCTTGTATAATGCCTTTGTGTCAGCATGGAAATCATTTGTATTGAAGATTAAAAATTCCTTATCTTCATCTTTCACATATTCAAAGCCAGAGTCTTTTGTGGAATCCAAAATGTCCCATATCCACTCTTCACATTCATCGATCGGTAGCAATGTT
>DASTUU010000298.1:0-5139 GCA_035759485.1 Nitrososphaeraceae archaeon | reverse complement strand
GATTGATTTTGTTATGCACATTGCTATCCCTTCTCCAAACTGGGATTGCACTTCGGTGCAGACCACACTTGGCGAATTTAATGTGCAAAGTGAATAAAAAAAAGGGGATTTACCTTTATGCTGAAGGAGACATGGCTGTCGTGTTGGTAGTCTGGTTCTGAGCTGCGACTGCTGCAGTTTCCCCGCCTGCAGAAGGCTGAACAACCACACCAAAGTTTGAGCTCTCCACAAACTCTCCCATAGGACTTGCTCCAACAGCTTCGACTGAGATATCAATATCTTTGGGACCTTCCTTGTCGAATGTGAGTTTCTGCACCCCCGTCCCGTCGTCTGCTTTCTGGTTCTTGAGATCTTTTAGAACCGTGCCGTCGGATTCGGTTACCTTGAAGCCATATCTTACGTCACTTACTAGATTTCCCGCAGCGTTAGCGAAGATGGTACCAAATTCGACAGGCTGCCCAACTCGGATCGCCTCTGGAGACCATAGCAATTGTATTATGTAAGTTCCTCGAGCAGTCTGGATTTTCAAAGGTGGTTTAGGAATCTCTATTTGACTCTCAGGAGCAGGTGGCTGACCTTGGCCTGTAGCCTGCAGGTCGTACGCATATTGTATTGGCGGGTTACCGGTAGTCACATCAGCAAAGGTTTCTGCTTTTACTGGGTAAGGCATATTAGGATGTATCCAAATGTTGTTGTCTGCTCCTTTATGCCACCTAATTACTGTCGTATCAAACGTTCCTGCTGGAACCGTAACTTTTGCATTGCCTCTTGGTGCTATTGCTTCTCCTCCTATTGCAGCAATTTTACCCCAATAAGGTGCAGTTAGAGACTGGCCGGGCTTGGGGACAAATGATTCGAGCCACTGAATTGTACTTGCATAAGCGCTTCTATAAGGAGACATTTCGGAAGGAATATCAGAGCTTCCCAAGGCCGTCAGGTCAAGGTCACTCAGATGGAAAGTCCCATTTAGAACCTTTCCCTTGTCTACTATGAATACTGGTGCTGTCCAGTATTTTCCTGTTTCGTTGTAATCTTTAAAGTAAATAGTCATAGTAAAAGGCTGACCTTGATTCGTATCATGGTCCTGGATTTTGTATGTATAGTAGGTATTTTCTTTGACTCCCTTACCGACGTACCACGTGCCACTTTGTTGAGCATCAGCCGTAAGTTGTCCTGAAATATGTATTGAAAGACTCAGGAGGGAAAGTAAGATAACGCCAGTTATACCTAAGCGTAGAATGCTATTGCGGTTAGCAGCGTGCCAGTTTTTGCAATCTTTCATTACTAAAAATAGATTCTAACGGACTCATAAAGGTTTTTAGGTGTCCACCAGAACGTAAATAGATAATATCTACAAATAGTAAAAAATTGGCGTCTGTGTGACTAATGCGGCAAATCAAGACAAAGGAATAATTATGACTTTCCCGGTTATGATGGCATGTGCAACTGCCCAAGTGTCCAATTTTATGAAGTCGATTTTAAGCTTGCAGGCATGCAGGTAGTGCCGACGCATAAAAATTGCGGTGAAGCTCTAAATGAGGACCAGAACTCGAAATTTGAGAAGGAGCTTGTAAAATACTGGGGTTTTGAGGATAAACACAGTTAACTTGAATTCTATTACCATTATGTTTTCGTCAACTTTATAAATAGCCGTTCTAATTCTGCTATAGGTGATTTGAATGACTAAAATGTTAACAGTGAATATTGATACATCTGGAGTTGACCAAAGTGAAGCAACAGAGTGGGTCAACGAAATGGCTAATGTCTATGCAGACATGGAAATTGAAGACGTGAAGGTTTCGGGGAATAAGATCTCCTTTAAGGCAGGATTTTCTGGTATGGATGACACAGACCCAGATGACGTCAAAATGAAGGTTGAAGAATATCTTACAATGAATGAGGCATTTCAAGCCAATAATGTAACGGTCAAATAAGCCAAGCACCTTCCCTTTCTTTCTGTACTGTACTTATTGCATTACTGCCATGTGAATATTGATCCTTAGGATTCACAATGATTGATTACACATCTTTAAATACAACTAGAGTAGATAGAAGACAGTTAGTTCCTATGACTTGTAAAGGTATATGTATTCGTCACAAGGCCCAAAAACCTGTCGGTTCGGGCAGGTACGCTAGTGGTCAAAAACGTTGTCAAATTTGTGAGATATTCATTAAATGGGATGGATTATGGTGTCCCTGTTGTGGATACCGATTAAGAACGAAACCCCGCAACTTAAAGTATAAGGCTAAACTAAGAGCCAAAAATAAGAGATTAGAACCGATAGAAGCGGCAGCCATAGTAATTCGCTAGGTCCTCAAGGCTTCTTTGGACGCTCTCACTAGCTGACTATGTAGTTTGTAAATTGAGTGTGAGTCTCTAGTTAAATCTAGCAGAATTTCAATTGGCTGTAAATTTCTCCTTAAAAAGACTTCATCTTTAGATGCAAAGTATCTGGCAGCCAGCTTGCCAATGTAATAGTAACAATCAGCAACTCTGCCCTGCGACAATAGCCATCGCGATTTGGCAAGCCATAAGCCATGGCAAACTTCCTCTTTGTTCAGAGTTTTAATGACCTTTAAAGACCTTGATATGGCAGAACGCCCTGCTCTTTCGATTCCAATACAGTCCAGTGCAGAATCGATACCTGAAACAATTTTTCGACCTTTCATATCTACGCATCGTATTTGATCCAGTTCGTGTACAGGAGAAGATTTAACACCATGTATTGCCAGTATTCCTTCGGTAAAATGATAGGCCGCTATTTTTAGCCACAGCGAAGATAACTGTGGATACTTGGAAAGATTTCTGTCGATAGCTTCAATCAGAAACAAAGATTCGATAATTTTTCTTTTTCCATAAGTCTTGAGGATCTGGTTATACCTTTTCTCCTTAAGTTTGATTAATAACGATGAGACAAGAAAACTGTCATAATCTTTGAGCATGATCATGTCTTTAATACTGACGTAGTCGATTTCGTCAAAGCTGGAAAATGGAATAAATTTTATAATAATCCCGTCTAGGATTACGATCCTGTGAATGTTAGGTTTTCCATTTTTACAAAATATTGCTATGTCATACTCGCAGCAGCTATATGATAGCCGCCCTAGAGCAGCGCGACACCCTATAACACCTGCAGGATAAGGACTGTTATCAGAAATATATTTCACTATTGATGACGGGACAGATGCCATAGGTAAGACAGATACTTGAGTATTAAAAATAACATTGTACTAAATAATTAACAACATGATTCTATTTCCTCTCAAAACGTCACAAGTTTTATATGAAGATAATAGGTCACAATTAATCCGGCTCCGGTGGTGTAGTCCGGTTAAGCATTTCGCCCTCTCAAGGCGACGATCCCGGGTTCAAATCCCGGCCGGAGCAACTTGCAAATGCTACCGGATTCAGCAGTCCGGTACGTTATCTTCATCTTTTCCCGATTACTAATCTATCGGAATAATAGGGGGACTATCATATTCGTCATCATCCTGTAGCCTAATTTATCATTACTTCAAATGGGTAAAAACTTTCCTACGAGATATCGGCTCTTCACTTAACAATTTATGAAGCAGGCCTTTTCAGTCTGCATAGTCGGGATGTCACGAGTGCAAGCCATTCAGGGTACTCATTTCCCAGAATCCACTAATTTGTGTACGTTATTTCTGAATTGTTAAATCATCTCAAAAGGAAGGCCGCGAAACATCAAAAGAATCATCCTCTTAATCTCATATTAAGTATATCATATATGCCTCCTCGCTTAGCCAGCTGATTGTTGACAAGATATAGTCACTGCTCCTTGTACGGGCCCAATATGGCTTCACCCCTCTTGAAGGCCTCCTTCGATGACTTCGTCCCCGAGTTGTCACACGACAAAATTTCTTATCGAAGCCTGGAACTAACGTCATAACTTTTCATAGTTACATTATCGGAAAGCTTGCTTTAGAAATCTTGTAATAGATGACCTCGCCGCGTCTTTCAATTACGGCAATAACGGCATCCTTACCCATTCTTGCGATCTGATTGATTGTCTTGGCTAATTTGTCTGCCTTAATTTTCGTTCCTTCGCTGATCCCAAAAACAACATATTTGGCGGGCTTCTTTTCGAATTCTCCTCTTTCGTATACCCTAAAATCTACGCCAAATCCAAATCCTTCCTTTGGGATATAGCCTCTACTCCTCAAGTCTCGATAAACCATAAATCGTGTAAGAATGTTTTTGTCTCGTCTGATAAGAACCTTCACCAGGTCGTCAAAACCCACTATGTTGTCATTCCCTTTTACTATGAGCCTTTTAGTATAACTCAAGTAGAGTGCCTCGTACGATTTAAGAACGTAATCTTTATCTTCCTTTTCGCCAAAACCCCTATTCCTCAGTTGATCACGATGCCCTTCGTCATCAACAACAAATTTTTGTTGTTTGTGGTCTAGTCTAGCATTAATAGACTGTTGGAATTCACCATAAATGTTAAGAGCACTATTCGGGAGAGAAGAATCACTAAATTCTGGCATAACAAACAAATAAATCACTGCCGAATCCCATTTAAGCATTCAGCCAGAGTGTATTTAGATGAGAGGAGTTAACTATCGAGAGCCTAGGGGTATGCCTTATGTCAGAAGGGAATACATTAAAGGAAAGCCTCAAATCAAGATTGCGAGATTTTCTTCCGGCCAGTATAAGGATAACTATTACGACTATAAATTAGAGCTTCTCACAACTGAAAGGATTCAAATAAGACACAATGCACTTGAATCGGCAAGACTAGCCGCTAACAAGACTATGTCAAGAGCCGGTGAGGCAAGTTTCTTTTCATCGCTGAGAGTTTATCCTCATGTGCTTCTGAGGGAGAATAAAATGATAGCAACAGCAGGCGCTGACCGATTGCAAGAGGGCATGAGGAGGGCATTTGGTAAGTCTACAGGATTAGCAGCCAGGATAGAACCTGATCAGGTCATATACGAGGCGTATGTGACCTCCTCGAACCTAGCTCTTGGAAAGGAGGCTCTGAAAGTAGCCTCTAGCAAAGTTGGTTGTCCGATGTGGGTACGAATAACTCCTCTGAAGCATACAGATCAAAAAGAAGAGGATTAATTAGTGGCAGCGGCTTAGAAAAGATAGGTCGATGGATGTAGAACTGG
>DASTUU010000297.1:0-6934 GCA_035759485.1 Nitrososphaeraceae archaeon | reverse complement strand
GTAAGGTCCTCCGGTCTTTCAAATATGCCGCCAACTCTGGCCCAATACCTCTCAGAACTACGTGCTTCACTCTTTCTTATTTCAGGTAAAGATTTTTTGCCTATCACAAATAGTCGGTAAAGTTGCCTGTGAGTCTTTTTTACTTTTTCACCATTCCTCTTCGTATTTGTAGTTATTTCTTCAGGTGCTGTAACCATGAAAAACCTCCTAACATCATCAATACTCTTAACCTCCTGAGAGCCAACTTTAGGTCTGTAGAAGAAGTAAATATCACCATACTCTAAGATTTTTGGTTCATATCGCGGCTCTTGTTGTTGTTCGTTCTTGTTATGCAAGACCTTATCGGCCATGATATCTCGGTAGACAACTTTGTTTATAATAGTTGGACACCAATAGGGGAGAGGGTAGGCTAAGAACTAGTACTTACTTTGAACTACACTTACGGAATAAAAAGCAAATGATTTAACTTGAATATTCTATTATTGTAATCCATGTCAGAAAGTGAAGAAACAAAGTGGAGATTAGGTGCTGAGCCTGAAGAAGCTGAAGAAAGAGCAGCTGAACTATCATCTGAAGAAAACGAAAAGAAAGAGGAATTGCAGCAAACAATCCAAGCAAAAGCAGAAGAGATAGGTGTAGGCGAGGGAGAAGGAAGTCTCGTTGCTGAGCCAGCAGAAGAAGAAAAACCTGTTACTGAAGCCCCAAAGAAAAAGGAGCCGAAAGTAAAAGCGAGAGGTCCTTCACTGAAAAAGAGAGAAACAAACACCGGTAAGAATATGTCAAACATATCAAAGCAAGTAGAAAGACAAGCAAATCAATTGATAAGGATAGAAAAAGCTATTGTATCCTTACAAAAATCGATTGACAAAATAGACAAACAATCAAACACAATAAAACAACTCTATAGGGTGGTAACACAATTACAAAGGCTGGTACGTTCAAACAAGAACCAAAAACAAAACATGTTAGTCAAAAGAAAAGAGGTAGGAAAGATTGATAACTCAAAGAAGAAACGCTCAAAAGGAAGACAATAATAGAACCACTACCTTATGTGAGTGCTCTTCGCTTTTTCGCTATTACCCTTAGGAGTTTCAGTCCTAACCTAGATTCCGCTCATATTCTATTATGATTATTGATCTGTGAATCTCGAGACAATTCATTATGCACTTTCATTAGTCTCCCAGATTCCAAAAGCATTATTCTCTGTATCAAGACAAATTGCGAAGTAACCCATTCCTGGAACTGCCGTTTTCGAAACGTGGACTTTACCTCCTAATTGCTGAACTTTAGAAGAATATTCGTCCACAGATCTTACGTCTATATGATTGATGATTGGTTGTTGTGGTCCTTGTCTTTTCATAATCCCACCTCCTAATGCCTTATTTCCTTTGTCATCTAGAGTGGTTATCAACCAGTATTCCATATCTTCACGACCTGTTTGTCCGGGGAACTTTTCTATTTTCCACCCAAATAAATTGCCGTAGAATTTCTTTGCTCTTTCAACATCATCTGCAGGTATTTCAAAATGAACTATTGTTGGCATATTGTTATCTAGACCTCCAGGCGGTTGAACTCACCCATGATGGCAGATCCTGGGGTAATAAGATCCATAAACTGTTTGTAACGTCGCTCCATATTTTCATCTTTTCCACACATTGCCATATATTCATCTCGCTGTTTGCTGTCTCTATAGTAAACTTGCTCAACCCAAATCTCCTCGTCCTGGTTTGCTGACATAGTTTTGGCTATATTGGTCCACTCCATCATGTTCTCTGTGCTACTGAGTTGGAAGACCTCATAATGCAGACCACCATGCTTTCTAAATACGTCAACAAATTGCTTTTCCAACTGTACCATCGCTTCATGATTCTTTTTTGGCACTCGGTAAATGAACTGCTGAACAACATTTCCAATCTCCTCCTTATGTTCTATTTCCATTTCACTTGATTTGCTCATCGACGTAGTATCTTAGATGCAGTTTATAAATATCTAAGGGAAAAAAAGTATAGTTGCGAATAATGTCAGTTAGCAAGGTATCGTCGTTAATACTATAATTTGTACCTTTCTAGGTTAAGGTGTCAGAAACCAATCTAGTGTTGGTTTGATTTCTCATGATAACCATTATGGTTTGAAGATAGTATCTTCATTAAGAAATGAAAGGTGTAAATTTCACAAGGATTATGGCTTTTGGAGCCCAAAGAGAGCCATCCTAGTCATAAAGAATCAAGACTAACAGAAAATGTACTTGTATTAAGGGAGGGGGTTCTCTAGGAGCAGTTGCATGTGCTGTATTCAAAGCTTTAGAACAAGCCAAGAGGAAACATTTGAGGAATTGGTGTGTTATGAGAGTATAAAACATCAATTTTAGGAATGATAGGAGGAAATAGAATCATTAGCTTAGGCGAATAAAAAATAACAAATGCATAAGAGCAATATTAACAAAATATTTTCATTATAG
This sequence comes from Nitrososphaeraceae archaeon, assembly GCA_035759485.1. Classification (GTDB taxonomy): domain Archaea; phylum Thermoproteota; class Nitrososphaeria; order Nitrososphaerales; family Nitrososphaeraceae; genus TH5893. Next base: position 4,476 of record DASTUU010000297.1, on the reverse strand, counting down.
ATGTATTATGGTCAAGAAAAAAGAATTGATTACAGAAGAAGAAAAAGCTAAATTGCTAAAACAGATATCTGATAGTAATAAGCCAAATCAAGTACAACTCCTAAGTCTTCTGCAGGATGTACAAATTACGTTGGAAGATTCTATGTTAGAAGATTCGATAGATGGTACTCGAATACGTGCAACTTATACTATAAAGATAAGTCGAAAGGAAAGAGCGGGGGAACAAGGAGAGAATATCATTAGATTTCATTATATTAAAGAAATCCCTATTGATTACAGTAAAGTCCCTATAAGGTTGTGTGATAGTGTTCCTGTATCTAATAGTAATGTCGATATCTATACTAGCGAAGTGGGCGAAGATCACATAACAGAATCATATGATACGCTTGACGAGATTAGTCCTAATTTATCTGAGATTCTCGGGCTCTTGAAAAGGATTTATTTCATCCCAGAAGATTTTTCTAACAAATTGGCTGTAGAACGCATCCATACGCTAAGAACTATGTTTACCAAGGAAGAGGTATTTGCCTTTCCATCAGTGAGTCTTGATTATAAGGCTGGTTTAATTCCTTTATGAAGTAGAATAAAATATACTCCTACTATCGGGTCCTATTAATCGTTCTGTTTCAGTCTGTATTGTCGTTTGTTAATACGTCACCGGACTCTTTCTATTTCTCCTACTAAATTTTTCTTATAAAAATATGAACTCTCAACGAGGTATGAGGATGGCTGAGATAACACAAAAGTTTATCTCAAAATAAGGAGGACAAGTATTATTCCTCCGACTCTTATATCTATGCTATAGCTTTTCGCACTTGTGGCCTCTTCCGGCGCCTAGCCCAACTTCCCAGTTCTTTAAAGATGCTTTCTAACTCTTTTGCTTGAGTAGTCATGCTATATTCAACTTTAGGTGGTATTTCAGGATAAATCTTCTTAGAAACAATACCTGTACGCTCCAGTTCCAATAATCTTTCAGCCAATACAGTACTGCTTATTCCTGGCACTGCTTTTTTCAATTCATTGAACCGAAATACTTCCTTTGTGCAAAAATTCTTTAATATTAGCAAAGTCCATCGTCTACCTAGTACTTCCCCAATATCAACTAGGTCGTCCTTTTCATCAGGTCTTTACTTTGTGTAGTATTCATATTTCTTGCTTCTTTGTACCATATTACTCTCGGTTGATCAATTTAAATCAAAAGATGCTATGGATTTTTTTAGAGCTTTACATGTGTTTCTGAGAGTTACTTCTGTTATACCTGCTGCCTTGGAAATACTGGTTTGAGTTACTTCTTTTTTCTGTCCATATTTCAAACAAGACAGGTAAAGAACGGCTGCAGCAAGTCCCATTGGATTTTTTCCAGCAGATTTCTCTTCTGCAATAACATTTCTCATCATATTTATCGCGTGCCGCTTTATTGTTTCACTAACTTTAGCCTTACTTGCAACCTTGGTAACACATCTAATAGGATCAGTTATTGGGATTTTTAGACCGAGTTTAAAGTAAAGCAATCTATAGTCCTGTGCAATTTCCTTAGGTTTACTATTTGAAATCATTGCGATGTCTTTTATAGTCCTGGGTATCCCTAATTCTCTGCACGCAATATATATCGCAGCAGCTAATATACCTAAAATGGTCCTTCCACGTGTCAGTCGTTTTTCTTGAGCTTTTCTATAAATATACGCAGTTTTCTCAACAACCGTATCAGATAAGCCAAGTTTATCTTTCAAAAGACTAAGCTCAGAAAATGCCTGTCTCAAACCTCGACTTCTAGAACTATTGACCTGCGTTCTAGCATCCCACATCCTTAATTTTTCCATCTTAGGTCTCATTGTAGTATCAATTTTGTTTCCAGTTGCATCCCTATTTTCCAGTCCTATAACAGTATATAACCCTCCGTCATGACGAGCTAAGGAGGTAGGAGCGCCAGTTCTAGTTTTATTGTTTACTTCTTCTGATGATGAGAAACTAAACCAGTCATGATCTGACTCTTCGATCTTATCTAAAATGACAGCACCACAATTTCTGCATATGATCTCTCCAGATTCTAGATCAGTCACTGCAGGTTTCTCTGTGTTACATATTTTACAGATTTGTGATGATGTTGATGTAGTTATTGACGCGGTATTCTGCGCCTGGGCCAAAGAGTATGTCTTGTCTTTATTCTGTAATCGAAGGAAGGTTGGAGAGATGATATTATCATAATATTCAGATGAGTTATATTTTTTATATTTGTTCTTTAGAGGAGCTGTTGATATCACAAGATGATATATAACTCGATCAATCTATTAAATCCAGTAGTAATTCATTACTAAGTAGGTTTATGTAATATAACTAGGTATACTTGAAACTACCATGGGATTCAAACCAACTATTCGCTATCTCCATGGCAGGAATGCCGCGTTGCTTCGTCTCCTCAGCTGTCTGCTTCATGTTTCTCAGTTTTAATACCCCTGAATCATCATGTTTGCTCCACCCAGACCCTAGTGACTAGAGCTAGGTACGGAACAAATGCAAGAAAGTTTTCGGACATATGATTCTAGTCAGTTTCCATTTTTTGTTCCTTTTTCATTCTTATCTTTATATTTATTCTTATTTTTCCTGTGAGCTCTATGAAGGGGTTATCTTACCCATTGATCCATTCTGATAGTCTGCTATAGCCTCCATGATCTCTTCTCTCTTATTCATAACAAATGGACCATAGCGTGCAATCGGCTCGTTCAATGGTTTGCCTGCTATAAGTAACACATCAAGAGCTGACCTTGTGTCACTGGTTGTTCTTATTTCAACTTCTTCACCATCTTTATCAAATGTAATTATTTGTCCTCTGTGCGCTAGTTGTTTTTGATTGTCAGATCCAAATAATCCCTGACCCCCAATTACATAGACAAATGCATTATACTCTATTGGAACTAGCTGTGTTACATTTGCTCCTGGTTGTAGCGTGAAGTGTATATATGTGATTGGAGTTCTTGTATCTATTACCGCTCTATTTCCAAGTGCTTCGCCTGCTATGACTTTGGCTGTAACAAGACCGTCAGCAGTTTGGCTTACTGGAATCTTTGGAGACGGAATATCCTGGTATCGGGGGTTAATCATCTTATCCTTCCTTGGCAGATTCACCCAAAGCTGAAATCCATGTAGTTGACCTCCTTTTTGTGCAAACTCCTTTTCAGGCATTTCTGAATGCACTACTCCAGCTCCTGCTGTCATCCATTGGATATCCCCAGGACCTAGTTTGCCGGCATTTCCTCTTGAGTCTTTGTGTTCGAATTTACCATCAAGCATATAGGTAACAGTTTCAAAACCACGGTGAGGATGATCTGGTGCTCCCTTTGCCTCTTTTGGAGCTAGGTCCTTAGGACCAATCTCATCTAAGAGTAGAAATGGATCCAAGTCTGAAAGTTGGCGAGTTGGAAACGCCCTATTTACAAGAAAACCCTCTCCTTCAGCTGTTTGGACACTATTTACGATTGTTGAAATTGAGCGGCTCTTACCAGAAGATGAATAATTTTGTTTATTTCCTTTTATAATTTTTGACATTGCCTAATAATAGCAATAAGTCTATTTAAGCGTAGTAGTATTATCCTACTTAGTCAGTATTTAATACATAACTAAGTATCCTACAACAAACCAGTTCTTGGGTTTGGTTATAGCAAGATCATAGATATTCAAACAGTATTCATAATAATATTTTTCACGTGAGGTACGGATGATTATTGGCTGGATCCCTTAAAATAATAGCCTGTTTCTAGGGAGTATACTATCAAATGGACCTCTATTATCGTGCTACTGTAATTACTTTAGTCTCTATTACTGTACTAGGTTTAATTGCAATCCCATTTGGTAATCCCAAATTCATTGATAGGGCAATCATTTTGGAAATATCATTTGCTACACTATCTATTTTGATATGGAAAGGATATAGTCAAGCACTTTATGCTTGTATACCAATAGCTGCCTTAGTTATCATTGGTAATAGTCTTGCTCCACCTCATGTTAATCTAATGATGACCTTTTCTAAGCCACTAAATGCAATTATTCTAATTGTAGGGGGATATGTATTGCAGATTGCTTTGATATATACTAGCTTAAAGTCAATACTGAATATTATAAGATCAAGAAGATTAACTGCAGCAGCTGCATAATTATATAATCACAATATTTGAATCTACGATAGGCTAGTTCTGACTAAAAGCTAAATAATAAACAAAAACAACAGAACCCGTATAGATACATACAGGGACCTAATCCCACAGAATAGTTATTCAACAATAAAGAAAAAGGGTCTTGATACTATCGGACCCGTATAGCAATATAAAGGTAGCAAAAACTTAGCATTTATACCTTTAGACATTAGAAAAGCATCATTTATCAGAAATTAATACATGGGCTAATTCAGATGAAACTTTAACTGAAGATGATGATCATACAGGTGGTAAAAGAAGGGGATGTATCATTGCCAGCCATATTGGT
>DASTUU010000296.1:0-4579 GCA_035759485.1 Nitrososphaeraceae archaeon | reverse complement strand
ACAAGTGTCTAATATTCCCTGTGCAAGTTCCAAATGATAGTCTACAACTTGTGGGTTAATTTTTTGTGGCTCAGCAGCTGCATGATAATAGATATTAAAAGCTCCAATAACTGAAACCGATACTATCCATAACAGAATCTGAAACTTGAACAGCAAACCCTCTAAATTATAGTCAAAGTCTTGTTTTAAAAGACGTGTGTAGATTTCTGTAGATTCTAAGTTCTTGTATTTTGCTAGTGAAACTTCAGGCTGCGATTCCAGGTCTCTGGTAGCTCAGAAGACCTATCTATCCTCTTGAGGATAGACTATGAGGTATAAATACAGAAAATAGAAAAGACTTCTGTCATCACTAATTACAAAGCTGATTCCCTTTGCTACCATGCATTTTTGATGTTGTTCTGGAACTAAAATTTTTTTCTTCCTGATAAAATGATTTAGAAGTAAATGAGTCAAGGACGTGAAGGTATTGGCTGCATGTGTATTGAAAATCTCAATAAGCATTTGAAGATGTCATTAAGAAATACGAGAAATGACTTTATGGCAATGACTGACTAGCTAGGATTATGTCCCAGAAAGCGTTTAAGCTCGTCTACTTCCCTGGCTAGCTGTTTCTCTTTTCTGCTTGCAGTGTTTGAACTTCATGTCTTAGTCTGAACTCAAAAACCTGAGCGTGATACGATAAAACCCAGATTTTATAAACCAAATACAAGCAGCAGGTTTTAGCTACCAGATAGATGGGATCCAAACCACGCCAATTGTGCAGGATCCTACTTAAGCCGTCTTAACCTATTATAGAGACATCACAATGTTGTCATACTATTATGCTGCACTTCCTGTTTCTACGCTCAAATCACAGACAAGGGAAGTTTAGACTGGCAGCAAGGCCGCTATGTCCCAGCAGGCTCACCACCAAATCAGGATTGGCGATGGCCCAGCTATGACTTTCAGATACCAGATAATTGGTCGTCATGAGCTTATATCGCCATGTTCATAGAGCGAGACACAAACGGAAGAGAGATATCACCTGATAATATCAAGGCTGCTGACGGCCGAACTGCCAAGACACTTTTTGTTGTAAAAAACAGAGCATCCATTGAACATTCTCCAATTCTCTATAAATTGTCCTTCACAACATACCATGCATACAACTATACTGGCGGTGCATCTATATATGAAGGTCAACCAACTTGGAGATCCGATATTTGGTGAATCTGATCATCTGATTGGTTTTGAGTGTGATGGTGCAGCATTTTCGATTAATAAGTATGGCTTTGCAGTTCCGACTGGAGAAAAAGATACTCCATTAAATTTTGTCATTTTGGGAACTGGTCAGATACCTAGCAGTGGTTGGGAAGATCCACATCCTCCGGATAATTATATCCCTGGGTTTCAGCCCGGATATAAAAGCGTCTGGAAGAAATGTGTATGTAGTATGGGAACAATTGCTAGGTCAAAGTCGTGAAATAATGTTTCGACGTAGCACGAATGATGGAATGTCTTTTGAAAAACACTATCAATTTGAGCAATAATCCTAGATCATCTGGTAACCCCAGAATGGAGATATCAGGAACTAACGGATTTAATAATATTTACATTGGATGGGACGATAGAGGAGGAGGAATTTATGACGTATCTTACAAACGGAGCATAGATAGTGGGCGTTCCTTCGAAAATACAATGCAGATAAATAGTAATAACAATCATGATGCAATTAATCTTGGGATAGCTGCATCTAGGAGCGATGTGTATTTCATTTGGCGTCAAGGCCCACCCTTTTCCAGCGATATATTCTATAGGAAAAGTCCAGACGGTGGACGCACCCTTGGTCCTATTATAGACTTGAGCCAAAATAATGGTGATTCAACCCTTGCAGACATAGTCGCATCTGGAAATAATGTATATGTGGTATGGCAAGATAGGACACCTGGAAACTATGATATCTTTTATAGGAGAAGTACAAACAATGGAGATAATTTTGAAGATATAATCAACGTTAGTCATAATTCTGGATTTTCTGGAGCTTCTCAAGTTTATGCATCTTCATCTTTATTTGTATTTATTTCGATGGTCAATAGAGTTTATGTAACATGGGTTGATAGTGGTGGTGTTGGCGGACACGAAGATATTTTTTATACATGGAATAGTACTACTATACCAGCAACTGGTGGTTCACCTCTCATTTTACCGCGAGGTCCCTCAGTTGCAGTATATTGTAACAACTTTTCATTTGTGGTCTATGAGAGATCATTTACCCATCCCACAACCTTTAACGTAGTGGATTCTAAGGGCAATATTGTGTCAATGTCAAAAGAACCTGTGCCACCTAATAGCAGCTTTAGGTTTGATCTCTCAGGCTATCCTCCAGGAACATATACATTGAATGTGTACGAAAATGTCACAAAAGGTATACCAAGGCTTGTTGTTTCACAATCAATCCATACACCTTGCCTTAAGGATGTTAAGGGAGAAGAATATGTCCCATATTGGGTCCTCTTTCCAGAGACTGAAGATATAATTGACCATGAGCCAAGTCCTGAAAATGAAACCACACTTAAATTAAAACCACAACTATCGGGAAATATTACGTCACCGTCAATATCACCAACCATTAGCCCATCAAAGAACCAGTCTTTCGCTACAAATGAAACTGTGACTATGTCATCAATTAATAACCTAATCCTACCATATATAACAAAGAATTAAGTACAAAGTAGATTTGCCTGCAAACGAATATGCACCAAATATCGATGGTGGTTTTTCACCATGACGTTACTAAAGCACGCAACCCAAAAGACAATCATATAATGAAATTTTATGCTACACCTATAGGAGGTCTCTTAGACTTACTATGTTCTAATAGTTTATGATAATTTAGTATATACCAACTATCAAATACCTTATTACAGATATTACATTTCCACCTATTCTTAGTTGTATTATCAGCTGCTAGTTCTTCATTATTGACAGTAGTAATAGAATTTGGTTGTTGTTCTTCTTCAGCAGCCATAATTATTTAATATTGGCAATTGTAGTTAAGGTTTGTCTAGTAAAATAACAACCTTAATCGAGTATTGTATCTGACCCTAAGAATCAACAGCACCACATAGACTTGCTAATAGAAGCAATACAAAAAGTAATGAATTAGCAGATGACTTTATCTCAGCCAATATTCTTAAAAGTCTAAATCGAACTCGGGTTGTAGCAGTGAAAAAGGGAAAGAAGCATTTGCGAATATGCTAAAGAATCCTAGGGCTATGACTCACATGAACTATGCCTTATCTATTGCAAAGGTGGATGGTACTCTGTATAGATAGTTTTATAGATAATCTGAATGCAAAGTAGAAGTTACTGTAAATCCTAACAAAGATGGGATTTTCAAAAAAGAGTAGTTAGGGACCACTCCATTCAAATGGAATATGCTTACTTGAACTACCTTTTCTCTTCCATTTAAAGCCCATTGCATCAACTTCGTCAGCTACTGATGTACCCCATGTTGCGCCTGCTCCAGCTGCTCCTGGTCCTACTTCACTTCCAGGTGGATGAATAGTGCTTTTGCTAGTACTTTTCCTGGAATTCAGCACTCCAATAAGAAAGGTCATCTGCAATATCAAACTTGATTGGAGCATAGTCCATTCCCTTAATCTCTCCTACTAACTTGGGATATTAGTACTAGTTGACATAAGAGAAAACATAGTCAGCTATAGTTAACATTACTTCTGACATTTCATCTGATATACCTTCAACAAGATCAAGGACAATTAAGAATTTAAAATAAATGCCACAAAAATATTACTCAAACTATATTCATCTCTAGAATACACAACAGCCTTCGTTTATTGAGTTAAGGGAATATAATATACTGTACAGTGATTAAGTAGCGAGATGATGAATACAGGCAGCAGTAACTATAATAATAGAGTAGAAAAAATATATCGATTTAATGGAATGGCCAATGAGATTCTTTTTATTTTCTGTAATGTATATAGATATAACCGAGCAACACTATTATGCGGCTAAATCTGCTAAAGGCAATAAAAAATACTCATAGAAATCCAATTAGTAGATCACTACACCTTGTAGGATTATCTCTTTATATTATTGGATTTATTCTTATTGTAGATTATTATTATGATAGTGATAATCTAAATATTTCTTCTCCCATTTATGGCAGTTGGATTATTTTTAATAGGCCATAAAATAGAAGGAAACTTCAGGACAATGACGTTAATTGTAGTTATGAAATATTTAAACTCAAAGCTAAGATTCAGATAGTGAAAACAGTTTATCATGATGCCATAAAAATAGAGCAAAATGGTTTTTCTATCGTTTTTGATGCAATTTGATAACTATAAAGCACTCTTAAAAGCAACCAATTCTTAGTCGTATTTAGATCGATGCCTGTCGTTTGTATAGGACTACTCTTTTTCTGAAACTCCTAGACATCATTTCTCTGTTTCTTTCTTTTATGCTGCTTATCAGTTTTATCATCAGGAATTTTAAATCCTTTGCCGAACTTGCTCATCTTTGATGATAGAATTTTGTTCTTATCTTCGCTATCGTTATTTTTTTTCATATCAGT
>DASTUU010000295.1:0-3409 GCA_035759485.1 Nitrososphaeraceae archaeon | reverse complement strand
AGCCAAAAGTGCAAAAGAGCTTGCGATGGTCTTATCTGCTGTAGGACTTGCACAGAACTTGGCTGCTCTACGAGCATTAGCTGCAGAAGGTATTCAGAAGGGTCATATGAGATTACATGCAAGAAACATCGCGGCTATGGCCGGATCTCGAGGCAGTCAGATCGATATAGTAGCAAAAAAGATATCTGATGAGGGTAATACAACCGTCAGGAGGGCAAAAGAGATTCTTTTCTCGCTAAAGACTCCAAGAATAAGCTAGGCTCAATAAAAATAATAATAGCATTTGCGATATGACGGTATACAGAATAATAACAACTAAATATATATCAAATTATAGAAATTCTTTTGATAATCCATTATGTCAACTGTAAAATTTGCTGTTCCTAAAGGTAGCATTGAGACTGCGACGTTCAAAATCCTTGAGGAAGCATGGCAAAGCATTGTGGGGAGTGGTCGGACCTACAGAATACGGCTAAGTGATCCGGAGATAGAGGTTAAAGTCCTCAGACCTCAGGAAATTCCAACATATGTGCAGGAAGGTTTCTACGACATTGGAATTACAGGTAAGGACTGGATAAGAGAAGCAAGAGCTGACATAAAGATTTTGCTTGATTTGGAGTATGGGTTAGTAAAGCAAGTTTTTGCTGTTCCGGAGCATCTTGAATCAAATAACTTGACAGAACTGATTGGAGAATTTGCGGCTAAGAGGAAGCCACTAAGGATATCTACAGAATATCTGACAACTACCTCTGCGCATATAAAGGAAAATTCAGCTTATAAAAAGTATTTTGGGGATATCTCCCCTATGATTATTACTCCTTGGCTTCGAGTAGGAGAAAATAGGAATGTACAGATATTTCTTTCGTTTGGAGCTACAGAAGCAAAGCCCCCGGAGGATGTGGATGCAATTTTTGACATCACTGAAACTGGCACAACTTTGGCCCAAAATAAATTAAAAGTAATTGATACAGTGATGGAATCAAGTGCAGTTCTTGTCGCAAACAAGACTTCGTTGAAAGATGCAAAGAAGAGGGAAAAGATTGCAGACATGGTTGCCCTGTTAAAGGGTGTAGTCGAAGGTCGCAAAAAACTTCACATTTTTGTAAATGTAAAAAAGGAGAATCTTGACAGTTTGCTTGCCAATATGCCTGCTTTAAAAAAACCTACTATTAGTACGCTAAGCGAGGACGGGTGGTACGGAGTAAACACAATAATAGACAAGAAGGAATTTATCCAAATAGTTCCAATTATGCGCAGACTAGCCCAAGGATTAGTCGTAATGGATCCAAGGCAGATTTTGCCTTTGGATGAGATAAAACTCGATGATGATGTGGATGATACAATTTCATGACAATGAAGCACAAGATCCTGGTCTGACTTCACCTCCACTTGGCTCCAAGGCGGCTCAATAGAACATCATGAGGCGGCTTGATGGTGTAGACGACAATAGAGAAGGTACCACATACAGCATCCTTTACTTTTCACTTTAATGAGCCATCAAGATATTGAGGCAACAAGAACAGATAGTTAGCGAACAAATACCTATTTTCGAACATATGTGCATTTATATTAGCTATGCTACTCGATACTTGGAGAATAAGATCATTAAAAGGAGAAGTACGTCCAGTACGCGGCGGGCAACATAAGCCTGCCTCATATGTCTAGTTCATTATTGCTTTGAAGGCACTAGAAACCATCTCCATCCTGTTACCCATACAGAACTGGAAGAACAAAGGAAAAGAGACGACAATAAGTGAATGAACAGGCCATAGGAGACTCAATGACAACAAATAAGCAGAATGAGCACAATTTAGACGAATATCAAGCCATAAATATTTAATTGAATAGATCTAACTGATGTCTGAAGCATATAAAAACGCACAGGTGGTTACGTCAGATGGAAAGGACTTAGGCACTGTAAAAAGTTCAGACAGTAATTCTCTCATAGTATTTAAGAAAGGGGTTCTTAGAGATGAGGAATTCCATGTTCCTATTATCGCAGTCTCTCACTATAACAGAGGGTCAGGCAATGACAGCGATAACAATAGCACATCAATTCTTATACTAAATTTGAGTGAAAAAGAAGTAAAACATGGATTTGAATTTGCGGGGGACAGCAAACCTAATTCAGATCTGGTTAGCGGTAAATCAGACTCAGGATACAAAATAGGACTAAAGGAAACTATTCGTTATGAAGCATTTATGCCAGATGCTGAGAAAAACATTAACCCTGCCTCTTCAACAGATAAACTCCCATGTAAGCAAGAGTATATTTGTGATATGTGCATGCGCAAATTCCATGATTCTAGCAAACTCCAAGACCATCGTAAAGATGTTCATTCCGCAGCCACCGGAATCTAAGCGCTATGAAATCTCGAAAGTCTCGGCCAAGATCAGTTAATAATTATCTGGATAAATATTCTAAAATTAGAAAAGCTTTAACCGCAACTAAATAATCCCAATTATTAAATACAACTTATCCAGCGAAAAATTTTCTTGCTATTCTAAGGTTTGTTATTCATTGTGGTCCCAATGAGTACCAACCTAGAACCGTGGTTCCAATCAACCCAATGCTCAGTGAGTCCTATTTGTTATCTTTGCTATAAGCAATAGAGAAAGGGGTTGTAATCTGGAGAATATTTTTACTATTTCTGTTCCTGTTGCTAGATCAAGAACTCTATTCCACGTTTAATATGTGCAAGTTCAACTAATCTATTGCTAATTCTCGGCGCCGTTCTCTGTGGTCTTCCATGATTCTCGCGATTCTTTAGATGCACTACCCCAACTTTGACGTCGACATTTTTTTATTGATAAAGTTCTATTGTATTCTTCTTCCTAGGTTCCTCATGCTTCACCTATTGGTCATTAGCTTCCCTACAGAAAAGAAGAATAGATTAATGTCATAAATTAGAGCCGAGGAACAACGACAATGGAAAGATTGGCTTATCATGGTGTTGGGCTTGACTGTGACTTTAGGGGAATGGGTATCTGAAGAGGAGGTTTTAGACAAAGCTCAGCAACATGTTTATGAGGCTCACGTCATTACATCCAAAGAAATGACCTTAGAAATGAAAGAAAACATAGGGGAAAAAACTTGTAATGCCCGAGCTTAACAGTCCCCATTATCTTAGACAGTCTAAGCAGAGGATTAATAGGATCAGATGCATTACCTGGTTAAGCAAATAAATGTCTTTATATGGTGCTATAATTTCTTGATAAGGACGGTTCCTATTAAAGACGCAAGGTTGGATGCTGCGAGAGTGCGTAGTCGTACAACTAATGCAGCGACCGCAGATGAAGTGTTTCAAAGAGTACAACATATAATCGATGATGTGGCAAAGCGCGGAGATCATGCCATTAGAGATTATACAAAAAAGTTAGATGGCGTTCAGCTCACGTCATTGATAGT
>DASTUU010000294.1:0-3281 GCA_035759485.1 Nitrososphaeraceae archaeon | reverse complement strand
TTAAACGCATAACCATACCATTAGAGTACAATCATTTACTTTTGATTACGACAGAAGTAGATGCTAATCATGATAGAATAATAGATCAAGTTCTGAAGTTGATTCAACATTTAAGTAAGTGACGACTATGTGTCAGATGCTTAGCAGTAGTCACTGATAATTCAAGATCCTCTGCTGTACCCAGAATATAACAGGACCGTAAAGTTACTAAATATAATGAAAGTTAGTTAGTTAGTTGCGGAAAGGGTAACTGGAGATAAGGGTAACTGAAATTATATCCGACTAGCATGTCTAAGTCATGTGGCTGCCTCCAAAAATTCCTCAGTAGGTTCCAAAGAATCTTATGATCTATGCCATTCCTATCTTAAACCGGGACTCGCTGCTATTCATTTTCAGCTGGCAGCTTGACCTACTAGTCCAGAATATGAAATATCACAATAGGTAAAGATGTAAGTCCTTACCTACATCAATAATCAATTGTGACATCATGCTTTATTATTTGCCAGTCGGATATACTAGATACGTGAAACTATATAATAACTTTCTAAAACATAGAGGTGGTACATTCTTTTCGCAAGACAAATATCCCAGTCGTATATGCATCACGTATGTCGTAAATTACGCATGTCATCGGCTTTATTCATCTCTCCAAATTGTGTTTTTTACACTGTAGGTATTCATTTCACCGCAATTTGGACAGGTCTCACTTACGTTAGCAAAGGTACTAGATTTCAGATCATGTTCTTTGTCTATCCTAACTGCTGTTAATCTAAACTCCTTGCCGCAATTCTTGCAACTTGCCATAACGACCATTGTATCGAACTGAGGGCTCCGCTCTCCCTTAAATAGCAAACGTTTCTATATGTATATACAAACGGACTATACGTATACATATATATATACATATAGAATGATAAAGTAACAGCTTGTGATATGAAAAATACAGGATTACCTGATGATGCAGTTGATGTAGCCGTATTTTCATTATCGTTAATGGGGAGAAATTGGATTGAATATATTACTGGAGATGCCTTGCAACCAATGGCTATTTGTTAATTGCAGAAACAACAAAATCATTTCGACCAGGAGGAAGATTATCCAGGCTAAGAGATATAGTAAAAGAACAAGGTTTTGAAATATATACAGACGAGGAGAAAGGAGACTTTACATTTATTGAAGCAAGAGAACTTTGAAAATAACTAACTAACCTCAAATTAGTTATTCGAAACTTATCATAAGTTGGATATCTGACCTATCGATAACATCTTTATTCCATTGAATCCTGAAATTGGTGGATAATCTATAGTAATGATTAGGCCCTCAAACTCTCATATTAGGATTGAGCCCGTACTTTATTCCAAGTGCAGAGATATTCTGTTTTACAAATACCTATTACTTGCTTAGATACTACTCTATTATGGCGTTAGAATATGATGTAACCCTAGTTCTTTATACCACTCTTCTTCAGGTGATTCCCACTATCTTTTTCGTAAAAGTTAAACTTCGGAAAAACAAATAAAGACACTTTATTTTTAGGCCTTAGAAGGTAAACAGATAAATACTAAGCTCTGGATAACTTAAAAAGCTACGACAATTAGTCAAATCCCTCATCCTCAGTTAGCTTCCCTTCTTCCTCATAAAACTTACATTCTGGAACACAGCCTGTAAATCCGTTACAACCTTGTCCATCATATGCATTTAGCCCGCGCATATACCAGCTAGAATTATGAAAGTACGAATGTTCTTTGTATTCTTTCTAATGCTTCTAATCTTTTTGATATGTTATTGACCGACTTCTCTAAGTTCAATTTTATTTAATCTCTCCTCTAATGTCTTTACCTTCAGAACCGATGGACCGTCCTTGAATAATGCAAACTTGGCTTCATCGCATTCTTTTATCAGCTTCAAAGCTACAAGTTTGTCTTTTGGGTTTGATAGTTCATTCTTGAACATAGACCACGCTTTTCGTTTTACTTCCTCTATTCCATCAATACATTGTTTGTAACAATAAGCTAAATCCGATTTTGCCAGGTCATAAACAAACTGGTGTGACATTTGTTTTAGTACTTTAATATCTCTACTAATAGTTGATTGGTTAACATCCAGTTGTTGTGCTATCTCTTCTTCGGTCATAGATTGTGCTAGCAAGGAAGCCACTTTCCTTCTTCTTTCTTCAATTCTAAAAGTATGCATATTCAAGTTCATTTTATGCATTTTTCTCTACTGAAGATAACCGTCCTCATTTTCAAGGCAAGCCGCAGAGACTCTGATTTATGAAGATCAGGATCTTTGTATTTGCAATGGTGCTCTACACCTACTAGGTCAATATTCCACACGTCAGGGTGAATTTTACAATAATAGTAGGTTTGTCCACTTATTTTGAACTTGTCTTTCTCAATGATGTAATAGCACGGGCTTTGCTCTAGATCGTGCTCTGGTGATCGCTGCCATGGTGTATCAGGATCATGAAAGAAACTTTCAATTTGTTGCTGACATATTCCAGCGCCCTTAGGAGAATCGCTAGTAGGAACATGTATGCTATCTGACCTATCTGACCTATCTGGCTCTATATTTACTTGACCAGTAAGACTATTTTCTTCCTCCGTTCCAATTATTGGTTGTATATTATTTTTTGGGCTATATCTATGAAAGTCAGATGAGTCAGATAGGTCATATAGATTGTCATTGCCGTCAGAAGACCTCCTGATGTTTCCGTAGCCACTCCTACTATTATTACTATTATCATCCTTAATCCATTGTAGAACCCATGGCTTTTGTTGTACTGCCTTTACGGAGTCATGATTAAGAAGCATATCAAGTAAAGGTCGTAGTTTCTTGTTATTTTCGAGTTTGAATTTACTCCCTATATAGTTCCTAACTTGCTCGTTTCTTTGACAAGCAGATCTAATAACATCTTCAAATGATATAGCAAATCCAGAATTTTCTATAATGTCAATACATTCACCATATGCTATATTTCTAGGATTTTTTGTTATGGGGATTGTCTGATTGTAATGCTGTAATAGTACATTGTAGAACTTCATTATTTCTTCGGCCTCTTCAACATCTGCAACATTTTTGAGCTTGAGTTTGGCCCTAGCTATAGCCATTCTTTTTAGTGCTTCTAATTTTCTAGGCAGCCCCCTTATTCCGACTTTAGCCATTTTAATCCAATATTCAGTTAACATTGTGTTGGCCCCTTCAGATATAGTAGGACAATATGTTTTAGCATACATCAGATATTTTTTTACAAATTCCTCAAAGCCGTCATAAACGCCATC
>DASTUU010000293.1:0-3671 GCA_035759485.1 Nitrososphaeraceae archaeon | reverse complement strand
GACTTTCGCCCGCTTCTCCGATTTTGATAGCGCCGCTTCCAATAACAAGAACTTTTCTTATTGACTCATGTTTGGGCAATTTTTCCTCCATGCAACTTGCTGTCATTACTTGTCTGAAGCAAATTGCCTTTTTTTACAGCCTTTTCAGTGTTTTCAATCAATTCCTTAAACCTATCAAATACGAATGCACAGTCGTATGGACCTGGAGAGGCCTCAGGATGAAATTGAACTGCAACAATTGGTTTTTGCTCATGTTCTATTCCCTCTACTGTAGTGTCGTCGATATTCGAAAACCATGTTCTAAATCCAGTTCCTTTTAGGCTCTCAGAATTAATTCCATACCCATGGTTCTGAGTTGTGATATAAGTTTGACCATTACTTAAGTCCTTACAAGGTTTATTTTGAGCTCTATGCCCGAACTTCAATTTGAAGGTTTTAGCACCTGCGGCTAGAGCCAATATTTGGTTTCCGAGGCATATGCCCAGCGTAGGCGTGGATGTATCAATTAACTTTGAAGCAGTCTTTATTGTCTCTGCACAACATGTGGGATCTCCCGGACCGTTGCTGATTATAACACCTGCAGGATGATAATTCATGATCTCTTCAAAAGTGGAATTCCAAGGTAGTATTACAGCCCGGTATCCCGCCTTTATGATGTTTCGTATTATACTGTATTTTGTTCCTGTATCCACCAGCACAACACAACGGTTCATATCATCTCCATACTGACGAGCCGCAGGCACAGATACTTCATCCATAAAATTTCTGCCCTCGTAATATTCATTGTCCATCAATTTTGATAGCCTTGACTCTTCTGCAACTCGATTTTCAGAGACAGACATTCCCCCCATCATCACTCCTCTGACTCTCAATTTCTTTGTAAGGTCTCTTGTGTCGATTCCATAAATTCCTGGAATTCTTTCCTCATATAGCCACTGATCCAAAGTTTTGATGCAGGTCCAGTGACTAGCTACGCTTGACAAGTTGTGAATCAGCAGCCCCCTTACTTGAATCTTATCTGATTCGAAATATTTTGGCAGGCCATGAATATCATGTATTTTCTTGCTAGGAACCCCATAATTCCCGATCAAGGGATACGTTATGCATAAAATTTGTCCCCTATACGATGGATCAGTTAAGGTTTCTGTGTAGCCGACCATACCCGTATTAAACACTACTTCCCCTGCAGTATCGACCGGATATCCGAACCCGATGCCTGAATAAGAACTTCGATCGTCAAGCATTAGTTTGGCCTTATAACCACTATACAATCTCTCTAATGTCGGAATTTTGAACCCTAAAAAGTAATTTAAGCATGGAAATTTAAGTGTTACACCCCAGCTTCCAAACTTATGATTACCAAATACTGGTGCAATCGTTGGTCTGTACCTATTGTAGTGATGGCAAATGCGCGATAGGAGTGACGTAAATTCTCTACCCATATCTTGTTGAGGTCGCCTCCTTTACCGATTCAATTAGGTCCCCTTTTTCGTGCTACTTTCTGGATGGCTTTCTCAGAAGAGTATCGTATCGGAGTCCTCCGGGTACTCCGGAGCTCGTCCAAACAGCGATGCATTTGTGGTTAAGGGAATTAATACATATTATTTTAAGACAGGTGCAATGCAAAAATACATTTAAACTCGTGTCCTTTACAAGAGGTTGAAATATTGAGCCGTCAAAGCAATACAGAATTTGGGAGGGAGACTAATGGCTAAAGATAGACGGAAATGCCCTACTCCCACTGCTGACAGGAATGTGGAAGATATTGGAATATGGTCAGGCACGTAGCAAGAAAACATGGCGGCCTAGGTATCCCTGTGAATGGCAAGTGGTATGCCATAGAGCAGTATCAGAAGTATTTGTTAAGGACAACAAGCTTTCAGCTTTCTACGCCAAACAGCCTTCAAATGATAGAGAATTGGAGGAAAGCGACATGGTCGACACAATTAATGATAAGGTTAAGAAAACAAAAGGAAGGTAGGACAGGAGCAAATAAATATGAGATTCTTTTCTGAGCTCTCCAACTCAACGATTCCTCTACTATCCCCGTTGACGCTAGCCCGATGCCAATGAAATTGCATACATGGCGGAATTGGATGGCAAAGAACATTATTTTTACTTGTACATCCGTCCAGTACTTATGTCAGCCAGGGAAATAGTGACTGTCATGTTTACCACAGAAGAATGAGAATGTCTAATAGATAGAAGGATTCATCAAGCAAATAAATTCGGTTAACAATTAAAATCTTAGTGACCAGGCACTGCATTTTATTTGGGTGCGAGGGCCGACATTTATCACTAATGTTACCGAATATAAGTGACGCTAATCAGAGTTGACCCAAGTATTAGTGTTATTGTTTCAGCTCTATAATCACTTTAACCAGTCAGCTGGTATGTCCTGGTACAAGCCGTTTGGTAGTACCCTTCTAATGGAAATCGGTAGTGCCTTGGCATCTAACTCTAAGGACGCTAGTGTTACAGAATCTTTGACTTCCACTGGAACCTTAATCAGAGCAGGTGCACCTAAGGATAATTGCAATGACCTTGCCCCTGTTATCCTTGCTCGCTCAAATCTCGTAAGAAAAGTAGGACCCACTAGAACTTGCTTACCACTGGGAGTTATCTCTCTGAGTTGGAACTCGATTTCGCTGTAAGTAACAACTTCATCCTCCGGACGGGATGCTTTCTGCATCTCCTTTGAACGCTCTTGAGCCATTTTTTTCTGGCTAACAGGGCTTAGCTTGGTGCTGCTCTGGGGAGTAACTTTACTCTTATTCTGGATGGCCTTCTTGGCAGGTTTTTGTTTTGATTGTGTGGCCTTCTTGGCAGGTTTTTGTTTTGATTGTGTGGCCTTCTTGCGGGGATTGGTCTTATTCGAAGATTTAACTACCAAGAACACTGCAAAAGATAATAAATATATAATTAAATGTTGCGAATTTTTCAAATACTATTAAGGTCGTCTTAATTTATATTTTGGTATCAATCCTCTACGCTAGCAGGGTATAGATTAAGTGAATGCGGGTTCGGTGTCAAGAGTTAATGTAATTCTTGAAATTTCTGGAAAAGGTGTGGCTAGGGGGGAAATAGTGCGTCATTCTTCTCCCTTAACATCTATGGCGGTGCTCAACTCCCTGCCAATGCAGAGAAGGATAAACAAGTTCAAAGATAGATTTGTATACATAGAAACAGAGCTAGTCATGGGGCGAGAAAAACAGAGAACAGACTTCAAGAGAGGTGAATTGGCATTCATGACTTTTCACGGTTCAATATGTGTATTTCTAAATGATACTGTATCTACGCCCATGAATCCACTTGGCTTGGTAACATCCCATTTGGAATTGTTAGAATCGCTGGCACCAGGAGAATTGCTTACTATAAGACGGGAATCTTAACACGATTATGCATAGTCAGCCAACAAATGATTAGTTCTATTTAATTAATTTGTATACTCTATGGCCGCTGTATCCGCCAACACTTATCAGTACTCCTTTTAATTCTAAGGATTTTATGAAGCTATTTGCAGCAGATATTTTAACCCCAGCAGTTTTAGCGAATCCTTGCGCCGTGATGGCCTTCATGCTTTGAAGTGTCTTTCTACCCTGAGACTCTTCTACGAATACAGCAAGCTTTTGTTTTTGCGTACCCCTGTCTTCGGTCCTGATGCTATCTTC
>DASTUU010000292.1:0-4700 GCA_035759485.1 Nitrososphaeraceae archaeon | reverse complement strand
GTCACTCCAATTCCCCTCGACCTTGGGAATGGATTTTTCAGGTGTCATCGCAAAGGTTGGAGAAGGGGTGCATGATTTTAAGCAGAACGACGAAGTATTTGGGGATGCCGCAGCAATAAGGGGAAGCTCAGGAGCATTCGCAGAAATAGCTTTGGCAAATGCAGATACTATATCATATAAACCAAAAACTCTGAGCCATGAGGAGGCCGCTGGTTTACCGCTTGTAGGCGCTAGCGCTTGGCAGGCACTTGTAGAAACTATCGGATTATCCAATGGTCAAAAAATCCTGATTCATGGCGGGGCAGGAGGCATAGGGAGTATTGCTATCCAGTTAGCTAAGCATGTAGACGCATATGTAGCTACAACGGTAGACACAAATGACAAACAATTTGTAAAAGAGATAAGAGCAGACGATGTAATAGATTACAAGATCCAGACTTTCGAGGACATTCTGAATAACTATGATGCAGTCTTTGATACAGTAGGCGGTGAAACATATGCACGGTCCTTCAAAGTGCTAAAAAGGGGTGGCATTATTGTATCAATGCTAGAGCATCCAAACCAAGAACTTATGGATCACTTTGGTGTTAAAGCTGTATCACAATTCACCCAAGTAAGCAGGGAGCGATTGACAAAATTGGCACAGTGGATAGATCAAAGCAATATACGCGTAAATATTGACAGAACATTTACTCTGGATGAGACAGCTAATGCGCTTGACTACCAGAGGGATGTACATCCAAGAGGCAAGGTAGTCTTGAAGGTAAGCAAGTAAAATGAGTACATATAAGGATACGTCATCAGCATTATTAGGGATTTTGTCAGACAACTATCGAAAACTAGCTCAATTCAATACCATAATTACCTAGATTGAGAAAAGACGGATCAAGTGGGGAGTATTATTATTTGAACTTATGGCCTCAGCATATCTTGACTTCTCAGGTTCTGCTGTAGGAATACAAACACTGCCAGACAGGCAGTTAGTTCCATAAAACGATTTTATAGACACCAATACTGCTTGAAGTGCAATATAGAACCTAAGATCCCATCAGCCCCTCCTATAGGCGCATGATGGCTAGAATTGGCGCAATACTATCAATCATCAGGGGCTCCACAAGGCTAGAAGCTGGCTGCTTTGACATGACCACAATATATCATCACAGCATATATTCTCAATCAATTCATTGCGCTTGTATCTTCTTTGCTGGAAAATGCAGCAGTTTGCACAGAAGCCGAGAGGGCAGGATTTATAATAAATGAGTTTCAGATACGAGATATCGAAAGGAAAAGAATACCATGATACGACGAGGATATATTATCTTAATTATAGGTGGAGTATTATTCGTTGCAGGTATAATAATAGTTGCAGTATGGGCTATCCCATTCGCTAGCACATTTCTACAAGATAATACCCTTATCAACCACGTTTCAATAGAACCAGGCAACTCAGTAGAAGCAACAACTCAGGTAACAGATATCTCAAGACCAATAGCTGTAGCAATACATATCGAAAGACCAGAAGGAATGGTGAGATTGATCGAAACTGTCAAAGATCCATCTGGGAACGTTGTAAGCAGTAATGAGTTCTCTGCAAATCTGTTTACTACTTTTCAACCACAAAACACTGGCAATTATATTCTTAACATCACAAATGCAGGAGCAGGATCAGTTATAATTGACTCAACATTTGGTCGCATGCCATTCATAACAGCTCCTGCCTCTACTTCAGATGAGGGCGGTCAGCCGTTACCTGGTGTGGATCTCAGTAGCTTATCTGTAGTCATTACTGGAGGAGTGTTAACTGCAATAGGCTTTTTCACGATCATAGCAGGAATAGTAATAGTGGTGATAGATAGTCGAAAAAGAAGAGAAGGACGAGGGCAGAATGGTAGTGGTGGTAGGAGTGTGACAGAAGATGGTGGCATCACATACAGGAAAGATTGACTATATTCCTTGATGCTATACCACTGATTTGCAAGAATAGACAAGTCTACAATTCTTATGTTTCATTGCTAGAGATTTTTGCCAGACATTTGCCTAGAATTTGCTCAATTCTACATCTAGTTCACCAGAGCTAAAAGATAAGACTCTAGGACGTTGATGAAAGGACTTAGTTTGTCATGACATTGTCTTGAAGAATCTTATGGGGGCGGGAGTCAATGAAATAATAATTAGAGAGACGCGTTAATTGTGCAAAGTGGCTATCAACTAAGAATATAGGTCCGCAAGCCACTACTCTAAAATCATACTATTCTCTACATCCAGACATATGCCAATATCTTCTGAATACATTCAGATTATTGCGGCTGTCATATACGCAATAGCATTATTTTATACCATTGTGACATTTCGTCGTACGAAAAGACGATCAGATCACATTATCAAATCCTATTTTCTTTGAACTACGAGAGTTGGATCGAGAACTCGCCAAATACATACAGGAATAGGTGTACGACCACCGCTATCCTCATCTTTTGGTACGTTTACTATGTACTCCGCTCTGAATCCCTTACAAATTTCATAATTGTAGTAATACCAGTCATGTCCTTTCTCTGTCTATCAGGACATTGATTTTTTGTGTCTTCATTGCAGAGAACAGCCGATCGTAGATATCAAGAAACTTACGACCTTTTTTAGTAATCTTGAATTTATTATTGCCTAAAGCATAGCTAAGCAAGTCACTTTCGGTTAGAATCGATAGATATTCTTTCAATGAGGGATCTCGAAGATACGCCTTATACATTATCTTGGTCTTTGTAGCACCATCGTCGCTATTTGCAGCCTCCAGAATTTGGCTGACCAAGTCAATTTTACTTCTTCTATGCCTCATAAGCCTCTGGTGGACTATGAAGTTAAATAGCATTATGTTATTATCTTATGCAATATCCATGCAGGTCAAGATGGGTATTATGATATATTATTGCATTTTTGCATTCGCTGGTTTTTGATATACTCATGCACACTCCAAGGCTTAGGCGTCTTCAATGTAAAACTAAACAGTTGTCTTTCCTTGTTATAGGTTCTTGTTGTATTCTTGTGTCTCTAGAGACCACGACATTGGTTGTGACTATTGTTGTTGCTATTCTTCTTTGACCATGGATATTCTTTATGCTCAAGCATGACTTTGATCAATTCAAGTTTCTTATATGACGGTCCGTGAACATTCTCTCTGCCATCCTTAAAATAGCTGTGAGAAAAATGTTGTAGAGCATGATACACATAAAACACGTAGACAATAATCTGACAATAATCCTACCCATAAACAGTTAAATATTTTTGCGTAAAATGGGGTTTTTCTGACTCAATCATGTGAGATCTTTTAGTATGAATTCGTAGTCAGCTTAGTAAACTAAGTTGAGATAAACTTACATATATATTAGTAAGTGATAAGTCATGTAGCAAGATGTATGCTATCGGAAAATGAAAAAGATTATTGGCAAAATGAACTAAGCTCGCTAGGCATAGAATGCAAAAGAAAGAATGAATTTAATGACAATGAGGAATTAGAAACACTTGCCATTGCTATAAAGCAAGTCTATTTTCAGGATTACAAGACTGCTTATGACAATACCCAGGCTGAAATTATTGACAAATCACATTTTGACTACATCATTTAGGGGAAGAAAGAGACAGAATGGGGAATATTATACACCAACTGACTCTAGTACGCCGGGCTATATTTAATCACCATTAGCCTACATATGCGTCAAAAGCGCTGGTGATATTTTCATGTGCAATATGGCTAAATCCGTAGCCATAGGGTACCTTCCAGGCAATCTATACTTATGCTGTTTCTTCTATTGGAACCCACATCACTTTGACTTGCGAAAAGCTCCTCCTCAGCCGCTAATAGTAATAGAGCAGAATTGATGTTAATAGTAGTGGATAACTTGGGATATTGAATGTTTCAATAGTATCTTGAGCTATTTAATCAAGATTGATTGTTTGTTCCATTTGTTCTAAACGTATCAAACCGCTTTTGTTTGCAGATAGTCCTGTTTCCTTATATTCTTGCCTAGCCAGTTCAGTTTCTTTGAACCATTTTTGGTTTTGGTTCCTACCCTGATAGCTTTTCATGTATGATATAGAGGCGACTGGTTAGTTTGGTTGAAGTCCAACTTCTAATAATCTTGCAATGGAGATGGATATTATTGACCTATGTCTATGACTCTGCTGCTCCAAGGGCAGAAAGTTTCGACTTGAAATAACCAATATGGCAAATTATGTTCCACTTCACTAGGTGTTCCATCGCAGAGCTCAATAGCGAATTCAGTCATCGTTACATCGTCAGGGTCAAGATGCCATGACCAGGGAGAATTGAAGCCTCCATTTCCGATCACAAGTCTTCCTGTAACGAACATGTTATTAAGACCATAATAGTTATCTGTCAGAAGCTGGATTGCTTCAGGATCAGTTGCATAGACCATAAATTTATCACCATTTTCTGTTTGAAGGATAAATGATTTTCCCTGTATCTTAGACGGGATTGGAATTATGTTTGTAGATACGGTTCCCTTCATAGTTCCTTTGGAACTTAATTTCATTTGCTGCCCTGAATCGTCTCTAATATTAATCTGGATATTGTTTTTTTCTGATATCATTGTTGTAACTGAGTCGTCTCTGAATTGGATGGGTTTATTATAGGTGATTTTACCTGAAACTGTAACCAAAGGATCAGCCGATGAAAAATCTTTTGCATT
>DASTUU010000291.1:0-7159 GCA_035759485.1 Nitrososphaeraceae archaeon | reverse complement strand
TAGAGATCTCTAATCTGCACAGACAACATCTATATACTGACGAAGATATTGGCAAAGTAAAGGTTGAAGCGGCCTTGGAAAGGCTAAGGAAGCTAAATCCGCAGGTCGAAATTGAGGCAGTTCCAGCGTCTGTTACCACTTATACTGCAGAAAACCTAGTCAAAGGAAGTGATATTGTTATAGATGCTCTAGATAGTATTGACGCTAGATATGCATTAAATGACGCATGTATAAAGCAAAATATTCCGTTCATATATGCAGGGGCGCTGGGAATGTTAGGCTCAGTTTGCACTATATTGCCAAATAAAACTGCATGTCTGCGTTGCATATTTCCGGAATTGGAGGAAGATGAAATGCCGACCTGTAGCACGGAAGGAGTACATCCGTCAATATTGTATCTTGTAAGTGGCATTCAGGTGTCTGAGGCAGTAAAACTGATAACAGGACAACAACCAACACTTGTTAATACTCTACTTTACATTGACTTGACTAGTCTTTCCTTTGAAAAAATACAGATGTCAAGATATGAGGACTGCCCATCGTGTGGGTCAAAGAAAATAGAAGTAACAACAATATTAGCAGGAAATCCTCAGGAAAGTACACAACTCAGTAGCAGATTAGAATGTGCAGCAGGAGGACAGAAAGAAGAAAAGACTCTTGCGCAAGAACAAAATCAGCTAATAGCAGAAGAACTTTGTGGAAGGGATATGGGTAAACGAACGTTTACTATAACTCCGACACATCAATTTTCTTCTGACCCACTCGACTTGGCTCTGATAATCAGAAATGCAGAAGTATTAGGATTTGGAGTTGAGACAAAAGGCAACTTGGGTGTGACTGTGATAAGCAGTGGTCATGGCAAGAATAGTGCCACTATTAATTCTTCTATAGTCTCAGTAAGCTTTTTGATAAGTGGTGCTGCAACAATTGTTGGAGCGAAAAGCGAACAGGAAGCCTTAGCAATTTATAGAGATTTTGTTTATGGGAAAAGTTGAAGGAGATGTCAAGATAAAAAAGCCCTTAATTTTCTAAAAAACTGTATAAGATAAAATAGTAACCCAGGAAACTATTACCAATAGTTTCTTGTAGTTGATCTAACCTAATCGATGCTAATTAATATATAGATACGAATTGTTTAATGTTATTGTAAATGTCATTTAGAAATAGCAGTAATAGCAATGATCCTCTGGTCCAATTAGAACAATCGCTAAATGGCGAAAAACTTGAAAGTATTGACTTTCTTCAGGTAAGATATACTGATGTTCCTGGCAGGTTTCTTGCAAAATACCTCCTTATCAAGGATAACTACAATTCCCTGTATGATTCATTAAGGGAGAACATTGGAGTGGATGGCTCATCAGTTAAAGGATTTGCGAGCATAGAAGAGTCAGATCTTCTACTTGTCCCTGATAGATCTACAATAAGATTAACACCACTATCGTCCAACTACAAAACTGCTACAGTAATTGCAGATGTATTCAAAGGATATAACTCTAGCAGATTAATCAAAGATCCAAGGTATGTGCCACAGCGATTAGAAGAATACCTAACAGAAAACCACATGATGTGTCAGATAGGACCTGAGGTTGAATGTTTTATTTTTGATAGTATCGAGTTTGGTAATAGGGATAATAACATGTTAGATCCAAAGATTGTTTCATCTGAGCAGTATGAACATGGGAAGTATCCAATCCGTAGAAAGGGCGGGTATGATGCCCCTCCATTTCAGGACTCGCTAATGGAATTTAGGTTTGAAGTGGCCGAAATGTTAACAAAATATTATTCCATAAATGTGACAAATCTAAACCATGAAGTGGCAAGTAATGGACAAATAGAAATTAACTTTAAGCATGACACACTAACAAGGTCTGCAGATAACGTGCAAATATACAAAGATGTTGTAAGAAACCTTGCGAAGCAGTACAATAAAGTGGCTACGTTTATGCCAAAGCCAATATTTAGTCAAGACGATCCTATGAATGGTAGTGATAATGGCTCCGGAATGCACACAAGTGTAAGTTTATGGAGCGGCAAGTCGTCATCATCTTCTTCCATCTGCTCATCCTCAGTGTCGGGTACTAACATGTTCTATGATAGAAACGATGTCTATGCAGAGATAAGCCAGACAGGGCGATATTTTATAGGGGGAGTTCTAGATCATGCACGTTCATTAGCAGCAATTGTAGCTCCCACAGTAAACTCTTATCATCGGATAATTCCTGGATATGAAGCTCCTGTCTATATAGCGTGGTCAAGAGGAAACAGATCTGCTATTATACGGGTACCGGTTAATGAGAAGAACAATTCAAAATCGAAACGAGTAGAATTTAGGGCCCCCGATCCATCCGCTAATCCATATCTAGCATTTTCATCTATAATGGCGGCGGGTCTTGATGGCATAAAAAAGAAAATAGATCCAGGTAGCTCAGTTGATAGCGATATTTACAAAATGTCTGACCAAAATAAAAGTAGGCTTGGAATAAAATCTCTTCCTAGCAGCTTGACAGAAGCTCTGAATGCGCTAAAGTGCGACTTTGAGTATCTGAAATTATTTTTTCATTCCGAACTTTTAGAGACATATATAACACTTAAAGAAGAAGAAACGTGTGAACTTGAAGGATATAATTCCTCATCTTCTAAACCTGCATTATCACGATTAAAACTCTTTATGCGATATTATGACGTATGAACAAACAATACTACGTCCAAGACACGGAAAGATGCAATACAAAATATGTATTTTTACATTGTTGTAATCATTCAATAAGTTGTGTAGACATCTTATCATACAACATTTAGTACTAGCGAGCGCCAATGCCTGAGAGCGTTATATTATTCATCCGGGTTCAAGACATATACACAGATTTACCACGGAATTTTATAGTTTATGATTCGCAGAATGGTACTTAGAAATATTTGCAATGACGATATTCCTAAAATAGTTGCCATACAAAGGAAATCGTATCCAGAGATTGCTGCCGGGCAACTATATATACCATTCTTCCTTGAGAACCACATTAGTTTATTTCGAGAGGGACAATTTTGCGTAGAATTAGATGGAGAGATAATAGCATCTGCGACTTGCTTAATGGTTTCATTAGAACCAGAATATGCAGAACATACATGGCATGATATTATTTTGGAATACGGAAACCCTCATTCAAAACCTGCAGCTGGTGGTGATAGTCTTTACGTAGACGATATTGTAACGCATCCTGATTTTCGACGTCTAGGAATAGGAACCCTACTTTTTAATGCCAGAAAACAAGTGGCATCAAAGTATAACCTGAGACGGATAATAGGTGGAGGACGGATACCCAATTATGGTGAATATGCCAATAAGATCTCTGCTCAAGCGTATGTAGAGAAAGTCAAAAGTGGCCAAATATACGATCCTGTTCTTACATTTCAGATAAGGAACGGATTCAGAGTTATTAAGGTACTTTCAAATTATCTTTATGATCCCAGTTCGTTAAACTATGCGACATTTATCGAGTGGATTAACCCAAAACATTCTAAATAAATATGAATTTTGGATTAGCAATGCCATATCAAATATATGTACTCTAACCGGCCAAAATATTTGTATGCAATCTTAAATCTAATGCGTCTTTTGCTTCTATAGCTATTTATGGAACAAAAGTCTGAGCAATAAGCCTTAGCTCATCTTTCTCGCGTGGTCCATGATGTCCACTGGAATTGAAATAACAGGTACTTATCTCCTAAAGGTATTTGACCTGCCTCATAAACATTAGTAGCATTGATATTTGGTTCATTCTGGGCATGTAGTATGAACATTCATTTAACTGTCCTGGATGGAAGTAAGTATGATGATTAAACTTTTTGACATAATTATAGTCGTTATAACGACAGGAGTTCTATATTCCTCAATCTATCAAAGCGGATATCAAGAAACACAGATACAAATGGCATACGGTGTTTCAAAAGGCGAATTTCCATGTGACTGCATCTTAGATACCGCTGATCTCAGGTATGGTTTTGAGTTACCCAAAGTTGAATTAATGCAAATTCCAACTGAACATCCTTTAGACTGGGCTAAACCCAAAGAAATTGGTATGGACGGAGTTCTTGTAGGTAATACATACTTTGGGAATTATTCTGCTGGTGATTTGGTAGATCTGAATACTCTCAAAGTTTCGAAAAATCAACTCCTAGGTCTAGAGATTACAGAGGGAACTCTCCCTGATATCGTGAGGACAGAGATAATAAATTCGACAACTTCAATGAATAGAACGGATCTCAAGATAGGAGAAATAATTATAGATAAAAAGATATCAGAATCCAATCTGTTATTCAATAAATCAATAAAGGAGCCTACGTCAGATCAAAATAGTTTCAGGGTTCAAGTTCCTCCTCAAGGAGGAGATTTTGTAATAATGGTGTCTTTGCTATACAATAAACCCTCCAATAGCAGTACTTACACTGCCACTACACTGACCGAGTCTAATCCAGTCATGCTTACAGGAATATATAAGGGAGTAATATCAGTGACAGAGTAAACAAAATAACAGATAGGGTCTAGGTGTAATTCACCCACTTGAGATGGCTCTGTTAGATACAAGCGGATTAACAATGTCGGTGGCCTTTGATATGCTACATCGATTATACCATAGCCCATGTTGCAGGAGATAAGTTAAGAATCTGGTTCTAATAGTTACATCAGCCAGAAATACTTGAGTTGTATTCTATCTCTTTGCAAGCAGTGTAAAGTATCCTCACTCATAGGTCTTTTCTTGTAGCGAGATTTTTTTTGCTTCTGAGCAGTCCATTCATATTTGGATGCATGGCGTTTAGTTCTTATCTTCGTATTGTCTCCAACTTTGGATTTATCTTGTTTAACAATCATTCTTATTCCAATTCTTTCATGAGGTCTTTGATTATGAGAGTTGTTATGTATCTCTTTAGCGTTGTTATCAAATAGTTGAATGTATAGTACTGCTTAAAAATGTCTTAAAAAGCTATTCCATACATCATACAGGCAATAAATATAATCTCATTGTATATCCAATTGCAAACAAGCTAGGGCTTAGAAGTGATGACACAAAGTAACTAGAATTACACTAATTACTAAAGTCTACTGGGACAATGTAGCCTCATGACTATGCCAAGCTCGGCCTTCTTGCTTGAGAAAAATTCCAGGTCCTACATCCCATTTGTTTCTAAACGTAGCTTTGGATATATGTCCAGAGCCTTACATAGCATTATGCTCAACTATATACTGGTCTTACGCTGCTAGTTATCCGCATGACGTTGTGAGGGTCATACCTGCTAAAGCAATTTAGGATCTATGAACTATTTAGCGCTTTTTCGATAATCCCATGTTGAATAGTAGTCAGGTGAAATCTCCAAGATAACGGACTCCCCTTTCTTTACGGCATTTAGCAGTGCCCGTGCCATAGGATGTTCTAGACTCTCAAGATATCTTGTCATTATCTTTTCGGCAATAGGTATGTTGTGGTCAATATTTTCATGGATTCTTGCTGTGCCTTTGCCCCGCACTCCTTTATAGGGAGGTCGGGGATCATCAACACAGAAATACATGCCTTCATTTTTTCGTATATTGGATACTTTCTTTGAATGCTTTGAGGTTTCTACGTAAAACTTATGGTTTGAAGCCTCAAAGTAGTACCAAGTGGGATGAATATTAGGAAATCCTTTTTCATCTATCGTTCCAAGATGTATATTGTATTTGTTATCTGTCAAAAAGTTCTTAACTTCTTGTTCACTTAATACCGAGCCAAATCCTGGGCTACCATTTAGAATTTTTATCATTGTTATTTAACAATTCACCTTCGCTGATGTAAATCAGTATAATTATTTATCTTTATATAATTATAGAGTGCCTACGTATATGTTGAACCAAAAAATACCTTTGTACTTTACATTATTATACGATACAAATAATAATAGTTTATAAATAATATTAGTTTATAAATAATATAATTCTGCTAATGATCCATGTGTTAGAAAAAAATGATCTATGGTTTACATGTGGATACCACATAAGGGCATTAATTTTTTATTCTAGGCTTTGATTCTAAGTTTTATAAGGTTGTATTGCTACTTTCAATTATTCCAATGCAAGCTAAAGAACAATTGGGTAAAGAAGCAGAACTGTACTCACATCTTTCAAATGGCAGGGTCAGATGTACTGCTTGTGCAAGGTTGTGTGAAATACCCGAAGGTAAGGTTGGATTGTGTGGCATCAGGGGAGTCACAAATAACAAGCTACAATTACTTGTATATGGTAGGGTTATTGCGGGCCATATAGATCCGATTGAGAAAAAACCTGTAACGCATTATAGACCTAATACGGCTATTTTCTCAATTGCCACAACAGGCTGTAACTGGCTCTGTAAATACTGTCAAAACTACGATATCTCTCAAAGACGTAAGCTAGAAGGAGTTGAAATGACTCCTGTAGAAGTTGTAAAAAAGGCACAAAGCTATGGAGCGCAGGGTATTGCCTATACTTATAATGAGCCTTCTATTTTCATGGAATTCGCGAAGGATTGTGGAATTGAGGCTCATAAAATAGATATCTTCAATATTTTTGTTTCAAATGGCTATGACACGCCTGAATCTGTTGCTATGATGAGCAAATTCCTGGATTGCATAACAGTAGACTTTAAGGGCAGCGGCAAGCAGGAATTCGTAAGACAATACGTTGGAATCCCAAGTGCTGAACCAATTTTCCAGACTTTGAAAGAAATCAAGAATAAAACAAAAATTCACACAGAAATCACTGATCTTATTGTTCCACAGGTTGGGGATGATATGGAAGCTGCAAGACGATTATGTAGGTTTGTCTATAATGAGCTAGGACCAGATACTCCAATTCACTTTTTGAGATTTCATCCAGACTACAAGATGATGGAATTTGATCCTACACCAGTTGAAACTTTGGAGAAGCATTATGCTATTGCAAAAGAAGAAGGCTTGAAGTATGCATATCTTGGAAATGTTCCTGGTCATCCACTAGAACACACCTACTGTCCTGAATGCCATGCTGTAGCTGTTCAGAGATATGGATTTAGTGTAGGATCATGGAATCTTGATAAGAATAATTGCTGCAAAAATTGTGGCTATCCCATTCCTATAATAGGAAGGCCAAGCAAAATTAGAAGGAACCTGTTTC
>DASTUU010000290.1:0-5076 GCA_035759485.1 Nitrososphaeraceae archaeon | reverse complement strand
CGATAAGCCTCTTTGCAATAAGCTCTCCTAGGTAGAGATGTACCTGCTCGTAGCTGAGATTTGCTTTATACATTATGTGAGTCTTTTTTATTCCAGATGTTCCAAGCGCCAGTACATCACCCATTATCTGGATTTTTCCTCTGTTGTTTTTACGTTCAGACGTGGCGGCGGCAGTGGCGGTCGTGGTTGTTCTTCTTCTCGTGATATTATTATTTTTGATCTCCATCATCATTTTCTTTCTTTCTACCTACCTACTGAGGAG
This sequence comes from Nitrososphaeraceae archaeon, assembly GCA_035759485.1. GTDB lineage: Archaea > Thermoproteota > Nitrososphaeria > Nitrososphaerales > Nitrososphaeraceae > TH5893. Next base: position 4,814 of record DASTUU010000290.1, on the reverse strand, counting down.
TAGTATAGTGTAGGTAGATAGATTAGGTGCATGGCGAAATAGTCGTTTCAAGGCTTGCGTTCCATCTATTTTTATTGTAGAGATATAGTGAAGAATCTTAGTGAATCGTAGAGGGCGTAATATTTCTCTTGTCTCATATCACGATTGCCAATATTATTTCGTCACAGGTTGTCTTCGTTTCTTTCCAGGTCTAGTTGCATTAGCCAATTCTAGGATCCTCTCCAGGGGTCATCTCCATATCATTGAGTTGTCCAATTTGTTCTTCTCTATTATTGATGAACAACCTCTATTCGAAGCATAATGGAATGTACATATTTTTTGTTCTTCCAGCTGTGTAGGCTCATAATAGTCATTAAGCCAAGTGCATCTCAATGAGGCGTTTTGACCTTACGACGTTCAACATTATCGAGCGTACAAATCGCGAAGCATATAATGTATTCCGAGACATCTAGCTGAATCTGCATACTTAGTGTTCTACAGTGCCATTTAATGCTCTCCTAAAATCCGCCCAATAACGATCTTTTTGATGGAGATACCCCCAATTTTCGTAGTATATTACATCATTAAGCTTGAATCTGCACATCCAACCAGCTTTTTCCAAATCAGGTTTGTCAGCGAATTCAATAACATAACCTAGGCGAAGATATGCTACTGGGTTAACGTGCTGTGGTATCAAAAGGATCTTTTTCAGTTCTTCATTTGATAAGATACTCAGCCAACCAATGCCAATACCTTCGGCTCTTGCGGCCAACCACAGATTTTGTATTGCATAACAAACATTATAAGTTCCAGACTCAGGCATTGAAGTCCTGCCTAAAACAAAAAGGACCAAATCTTGTCGGATCATATGTAACTCATATGTTTATTGAAGACTCCATAATTCCCTCTAACTTAAGGGAAGCATATTTTTTTCTGTCTGGATTTATCATCCTTCAACAATAACATTGATTTCTGGAACTCATTTTCAAATGATTCTTTTAATTTTTGCCTTTTTGCCTTGTCTTTAATCAATATAAAATTCCAAGGTCGTGAAAAACCCACCGAAGGAGCGTGATGAGCAGCATTTAGAATTTTGACTAAGATATCATCTACAATATCCGCTGTGCAAGAAAAATGTGAGCGAACATCTCTACGGGAAAATATTGCTCTGTAAAGACTCTGCTTTTTTCTGAATTGAAAGGGAATATTGATGATTGTTGACGCCATTATTTAAATCTGTTATCATTAATATCCAAGTCCTTTAACATCCGATAGGCCGATTTAATCATTATCAATCCGGCTTTTGCTTTGTGATAATCAAAGCCATCGTGCCTCCATACATACACACCACTCACCAAATCCATGTAATTCACTCCTGAATGTGAGTCAGAGAATGTCTATTGCTACGGCTCAGGTAAACTTTTGGGAATGGTAGTATAGCTATTTTATCGTTCTTCTCGTTCTTGTTTGTGATTGCTGTGCTCATGTTTGGTATTTCTTCTCTCAGCGCTGTTGCATCATCTACGCATTGATTCTATAGGCGACGGAACGCTCGTGGCTTTGCCCAAAAGCTTTTGTTCACTTGTACCATCTTATGGTACGGCTAACACCATAAAACATGGCCCATGTCATAGAAGTAGTATTTAACTTCTGATGCTTATTTTGTTGTTATCGGCTGCTCCTTTTTTTCATTCGCCGCAACTCCACGTATGATTTATCAAAAACGAGTAACATTTGTAATAAGATCAGTTCACCAATGCTATTTAGCAGCTTCATCGTCTTAGATGGTCGTAGTGAGGTTTGTGAGATACAGAAATAGAACCGAAATATTAAGCCAAATCCTGGAGACTGCTAATGGCGGCGGCGCTACAAAGACTAAGATAATGTATAAGGCATATCTTAGGTACGATAAATTACAAGAATATCTGACGGTTCTAACTGAAAGCGACTTACTCCACTATGATAACGAAAGTCATACATTCAAGACGACTGAGCACGGTCTAAGCTTTATTGAAGCGTACAATCAAATCGACAAACTTATGAATTCTTAACAGATCTACTTCCATACAGATCTGAAAAGAATTTTAAGATTTTTCTCTACTGTCTTGTTTATCTATGCATGTCAAAACATAATATCACCAATTACCAACTTTACTCTTTATCTATACTAGCAGTTTAAGCATTCATGTTGCTGTCCGCAGTGGTGAAACTAAACAGATATTAGATTCGGGTCAAGTTTCCCATTCTGAACGCATTTGCACAAACTGAGTAAGGTAATAGTCAAAGGTGTAAATTCCCGAAGGGCAGTAAATTCAAACAACTAGACGCAGTCAGAGTAATATTCACTTATCTGATGATTATTCTTGGGTAAAGAGGGCTCTTTTATTTTGTCGATAGAGACAAAAAACGTCAGTTTTGTAGTTCTCTTGGATCAAGAGAATGGTAATAATTGCAAACTCCAACCTGACAGAATACGCCTGAAGAAGGGGCTTTACAATAGTGGTATGTTCTGTACATCTTCTGGATCCACCAGGAGCACAACAACATGCCCACAGCCAGCTATTAACTAAAATATCCTGACCACGTCTAGCTTTGGCGAGTGGCCTGAATCGCAATTATTATCATATTCTAATATGAGTAGCGATTTTTTCTTAGCTTCATAATAAGAAAAGATCCACTATGTGCATTGCTTAGCTGGGATACATTCGCGACACGCCCAAAACCATGGCATCAAAGTAGATTAATCCCCTGCAGCCACCGGCACAATTAGATCAGAAAAAATTTTAATCTACAACTGTTCATCTGAGAATTCTGGTCCTAAACGAATAAACCTAGCTATGCCTTAAGCTGAATCAACCTTCATAAGTATATGATGAGTACACGGATATGATCAACCGTACAGTCCAACCACTAAAAGCTTGAGGCAAATTGAAGAATGCAACTGGGTAAAGCCCCCAAAGCCAAACCATTACAATCTCGGCCTACCGCGAACTTTTCCAAATGGCGCATACGATGACGCAATAGTAGCGATGATCGCTTACGATCTCACTGTAATAAGTGCAAAAATCGTCAGGTCGAAAACAATATTTGTGACAACGCCTTAAAAAATTAAGGTCAGAACCTGTTACTTTATCTTAGAACTTCTCACAGTCTGTGGTTTTAGTATCTCCTTCAGATTCATCATAGTCTGTGATTGTATCTTCTCCTCCACCGCAGACAAATCTGTTTGCACCTTCACCACCAGTCAATAGGTCATCACCGTCTCCTCCAATTATGTTAGGCGAATTTGATCTTAATGCTTTGGGCGCAAGAAGAAGCATTGCTATGTCTGCTGCGGCTAGCATGGAGATTACTATGAGGACTGCCACCAAATTTGCTGTATCAATCATTATTCTATGAACATCACCTTGCCATTTGCAAAGTAACGAAAGCGCAAGCTTTCATTAAGGAATTGAAGATATCTGCATACGTCTATGCTTAAAGTATTCAAAGGCAAATCATCGGTAATTCATTCCAGACCTGTATGATCTTAAATGTTCTTCTAGTTAGGGATTGTAATGCGGATCCTTGATATTTTCTCCAGCATTTTACGCACAAAACGCAATACAAGCTTCAGTATTTCAAGTTCAATGTCCAGGCTTTGAATATCACATCTTTAATTTGTATAAAATGCTCATATTTCTTTTCAATTACTTGCAAAAACTAGTCTGACTTATCTTCGTTCTTACGTACATTTTGTAAAACTTTAATTCTAATGTTTGATATTCTTTATGGCAACATGAATTGCTCCTGATCATGCTTGCTTTTTGATCATTATCTAATTTGAATTGTTTCAATCAATTTCTTGCTATTTTTCCTCATCCTCCTCCTTCTTCCTCTTTCTCGATCCTAGTGAGTAAGTCTGCCAAAAATAATGCTAACTGCAATCTTTCCATAAACTTTGGTTGTTTGGTCAATCGATTCTTTGGCTCATTCTCCTGTGTTATTCCTTCTTCTCTTACATGTCCTTCATGACCTCCCTTTCCTTCTTCTATTAAGAGAGACTCTATGTATTCACCTGTTTGAGTGTGATGATACTGGCGTTGCTTCTGCGGCTCCCCTTTCTCCTGTCTACTCTTGTTAATATTATTACCTGTACTAACATATCCTATCGTCGTTTTTGTGAACTTCCTTTCGTCCTGCTCAACGTCTAACATCGGGTCAGCTCGAATTTTATCAATCTCTTTCTCCATCAACTGAAAAGACAATGCAGCTTTTCTTTCGTCTCCTTCAATCTTAGCTTTAGTAAAAATAACGGATAGTGCAAAAGCCCTATTATGCCATTGTTTTTCTCTTACCAATTCATCAGCTTCTGCAATTAATTGTTCTTCTCGATTCAATTCTCTAGTTTTCAATTCTTCTTTTTATTATCATTATTGGTTCTTAGGATGCGAAGAAGAAGAAGGAAAAATATTGCTACATGCTGCAGTCAGACATCTTTTATGCATTTTTTGATCGGACAAGAGTACTGATCAGTTTCATTTTTGCATCCTTCAATAAAGAAAATAGACTGACATTTTTCTTAAATGGTATTATTTCATATCATGTCAACCATTCAATTCAATTCGGCCCTTTGAACCACTAACAGCGCTTTCGCACTCAGTTCTCTTAGGTTTGAGGATACTTGTTGGGTATAAGGAGTAGTTATATCCATCTCTGCCTAATAGAATTAGTACACTTCATTTCATTCTTATGTTAGTATATGGTCTCAGTATATCGTCGTTGTCTGTCCGTCGTCAATTTTGTTGATCTAGTCTCTTCATTCTTAGCAAGGCAAGTAATCAATATCGCAAGAG